>JAJTIE010000003.1 GCA_021300195.1 Bacteroidota bacterium
GCCCGGAGGTACGTTCCTTACGCGTTACGCACCCGTTCGCCGCTCTTCCCGAAAGAAGCGCTCGACTTGCATGTATTAGGCCTGCCGCTAGCGTTCATCCTGAGCCAGGATCAAACTCTCCATTGTAAAAGAAGTTGATCCTCTCAATTCGATTCTACCGTTTACCTTTTCCCCAGATTTTCAAAGAACTTTATAACATCTGAGCGCGATCTGTCTTTTTGACTTCTTTTGCTCAGGGTTACCGTCGAATGGGAGGGCAAATTTAGATGCAGTTGTGGTACTTGTCAATACCTCTCCTCCTTTTTTCTCTCTTTTTTTGAAAAAAATGTGGAAGCTCCTATCCGGCCAGGCCCGGCATGCCCTGGCACTACCGCGTAGGTAGCATGCGTAGCCACAGCTGAGTACGGCAAAATGAAGCGAGGCCCCACCCTTGCCAGATCCGCGTAGTCTTATTCTGGTATAATTTTAGTTTTATTCCTTTGGGACAACAGAGATGGCCGGGGTTATCGTAAAACTTGCTACATATGCACTATTCAAACATTTCTTCAACCTACTTACAATATGAGCCTCTTTACAAACTTTCTTTATTTGCCTGTATTCCTATGCGCATTTATATCCATAGGTTATAGCCAGTGCACATACACCTCTGTGGCAAACGGGAACTGGACAAGCAACAGCACCTGGACGTGCAGTGGCTGTTCGGGCCCATGCACGGTGCCCTCGGCAACAAGCCACGTGGTGATTGGGCACAGTGTATGGCTGAATACAGATGTTAGCCGAAGTGGGAACCTTACTGTAAACTCCGGTGGACAGCTGTATAGTACGGCCTCGGGTGCAAACAGCAGGAAGAACCTGAGTATGACCGGGGGCACACTTTCAGTATCGGGAACCCTGCTGGTAGAAAACCTGACCGTGGCAGCCGGGGCGAGCACCCAGGTGCAGAGCGGCGGGCTGGTAACAGTACGGCGCGACTATACAAACAGTGGGTATCTAGCCGTCTGGGGCGGGCTCGTTGTGGAACGAACCTTTACGAACCTTGCTACCGGGGATGTAGACGTATACGGCAACATGCAGGTGGACGCTAACCTGGACAATACTGGCGGCAACTTTGAGGTACATACAACCGGAGATCTGACTGTAAATGGCAGCATCAACAACTCGGGCGGCACCTTTACCAACAGTGGCCATGTGTATGTAGATGCCAACCTGCGTAATAATCCGGGTGGTGTGCTAAATGGAAGCGGAGCCTGGGACGTAAACATCAACACGATCAATACGGCGGGGGGTATCATTACAGGCGGGCTAGATTTTTGCGACTACGATGTCTTCAATCAGTGCCTGCTGGACAACGCCTGTGTGTCTCTGGCCTGCTCGCTTAGCTGCCAGAGCACTGCAAACCCGCTGGTGGGCGGTGGTGGGGGCGTGATAGACTCTGCAAGCCTGATGGTGTGTGGCATTGCCATAGATGCGGTACTGAGTGGTACCAATCCCATTCTGCTAAGTGGTAGCATGGTGGGCGAAGAGGCCCGGCTGGTGTGGCGTAGTAACTACGAACAGAATACACTGGCATACACCGTATTGCGGAGTGTAGACGGTGTGTCTTATGAGCAGATAGAGCAGCAGCCTGCCATAAGCAACACCAGCAGCCCGGTGGAATATACGTACCGGGATAGGGGCAAAACCGGTGCGCTGTACTACCGGGTAACGCGGATGGATCTGGACGGAAACACAGTACAGAGCAATGTGGTAACCCTTACAAACCAGGGTGCCCTGGGGCTGGCGCTTTACCCAAATCCGGCAGATGGGAGGTTCCAGCTGGCACTGAGTGGCCTACCCGAGGGAATAGTGCAGATACAGATCTTCAATACCATGGGCCTGAGGGTCCAGCAATACACCCTCCGGGCTGCACCCATGCAGCGCAGCCTGGCTATGCCTGTGGCTATACAGCTGGCACCCGGCACCTACTATGTGCGCGCGCTTAGTATGGCAGGTGCTGTGCAGCAAAAGCTAATCATCCAGTAAGCCGAGCGGGGTATGGATGCCTGGAGACTCCCACGCTGCACAGCACGACAGCCTGTGGCTCAATCTGGGCACAGACCCGGCAATGTATTTTTGCGTGGATGCATTGCCGAAAATTCCGATCTGCACTATCTTTGATTCTGCATAATTGAAAATCCGTTCATGTAACTGAATGGCAATCACTTCAAGACCGAGTCATGCTGTTGTTTAATCTGCTCTCCGACCCCTGGCCCTGGTATATAGCCGGGCCGCTTGTGGGCCTGATGGTACCCATCCTGTTGCTCATTGGCAATAAGAGTTTTGGCATTAGCAGCAGCCTGCGGCACCTGTGTGCCGCCTGCGTGCCCGCGGGCATCCCTTTCTTCCAGTACAACTGGCGTGCCGAGCGCTGGAACCTCCTCTTTGTAGCTGGGGTAATTCTGGGTGGTGGGGTGGCTGCCCTGGGTATGCAGGGCGATCACCCCGTGGGGATTACGCCTTGGATGCAGCAGCACCTGACCGAACTGGGGGTGCAGGATTTTGGTGGACTACTGCCCCAGGATGTTTTTGGCCTGGCGCAGCTGGGCAGTGTGCGCAGCCTGGTTTTCTGGGTTGTAGGTGGGTTTATGGTGGGGTTTGGCACCCGCTATGCGGGTGGGTGTACCTCCGGGCATAGCATATTGGGCATTAGCACCCTGCAGTGGCCCAGCGTGGTGGCCACCTGCTGCTTTATGGTGGGCGGCTTCTTGTCCACCCATCTTCTGGTACCCTTCCTTTTGTCTCTTTAGCCTGTTTATTCCTGTTAGCATGGTTCAGTCCATTCTTTATCTTCTATCTGGCCTTTTCTTTGGTATTGTGCTGGTAAAGGCCCAGGTCATCTCCTGGTTTCGTATCCAGGAGATGTTTTATCTGGAGTCCTTTCACCTGTATGGGGTCATTGGCTCTGCCATCGTTACAGGGCTTTTAAGCTACCAGCTGCTTCGCCGCCTGGGCATCAAATCCGCAGATGGCAAGCCAATCCAGGTAGACAGGAAGCCCTTTCACCCGGGTGTTATCATAGGTGGTACACTGTTCGGCATAGGGTGGGCTATTACGGGTGCTTGCCCGGGGCCGCTGTATGCCCTACTGGGTAGCGGGTATGCGGCAGCTGCGGTCATGATTGTGTCGGCCATGCTGGGGGTATGGGTCTACGGCCTCATCCGCGACCGGCTATGGCACTAGCACCAGCCTGCGCTACGTAGCATGCTGGGTAGTCAGCAGTGCAGTCAGCTTCTCCAGGCACGTGTTCATTGCCTGCACTTCTTCTGGTGGCAGGCTCTGCATGTGCGGCACTAGTCCTTGTAGCTTCTCGTCTATTCGGCTCAGCACCGCTCTACCAGCCGCCGAGAGGGTGATCTGCACCCGCCTTTTATCCTTTGTACAAGGCTTTATGTGCACCAGATCTTTGGCCTGCAGCCTGCTGATTAGCCTGCTGGTGTCGCTGCCCGGCTCCATCAGGCGCTGATGAATGTCTTGCACAGCCAGCGGGGTTTCGTTTGCGCCCCGGAGTATGCGTAGGGCATTCAGCTGCTGCATCGTCAGGTTTTCACCTTCGGCTATCGCCACAATATGCACACGAAGGGCACTGGAGGCCTTCAGCAGCAGCATCTGCAGCGCCATGTATTCGTTTGGGTACTTGGTCATTTTTCATATTGTATAGAATACTACCCGGATCCGACAGACTTAACATGGGCGCAATTAAAAAAGATTCAAAAAAAAGGGGCGCATACTGCGCCCCTTTTTACCCTATGCCTACCGCTATTCTGCTTAGGCAGTCTGTAGAGCCGGTGCGGCAGGAAAATCTACCGGTATGTGTGTGAGGTTGTGCAGGTAGTTGGTGAACGTAAGGTGCGAAACCTGGGCTACCACTTCTACGAGCGCCTGCTCCGTATAGCCTGCCCGGAAGAATGCGTCTACCACCTGGCCCTCGGCACGGCCACGGTTTTGGGTTATGCTACGTGCCAGCTTGGCCAGCGCGTCCAGCTTAGGGTCGGCCAGGGCAGCGGCGCGGGCTTGCAGCGTCTGCTCGTCGCTCAGTCCCTGCATCTTGCCAATGGCGGTGTGGGCAGCACGGCAGTAGTCGCACTGGTTTACCTCACTGGTGGCCAGCGCTACTACCTCCAGTTCCTTGCCGCTCAGGCTGCCTTTGCTCAGGGCCTGGCCAAAGCCCAGCTGGGCATTCAGTGCGGCAGACGAGTAGCCGGCGAAGGCATAGATATTGGGCACCATGCCGATCTGGCCTTTCAGCGAATCAAAAATCTGCTGACTCTCGGCATTTACCTCATTTTTGGTGGGGACAGAAAAAGTTTTCATAAGTGAGAAAATAAGATGAATTGAATTATGGGTTCAAAACATACATGTTTCAAACAATAGTTTCAATTAATCCTTTTTTCTTCCGAAATTCCTGCTTCCTGCATCAGCCACAGGCCATAATCTCTTAATAGCAAGATAATTGGGACTGCTGTCTTTCCCTTCTCTGTCAGGCTGTATTCCACCTTTGGGGGCACAACGGCGTATACCTGCCGGTGGATATAGCCGTCTGCTTCCAGCTCGCGCAGCTGCTGGGTCAGCATTTTGTGGGTTACGTGCTTCAGGCTGCTGCGCAGCTCGCCATAGCGCCACACCTGGTCCTTCAGGCGCCATAGTAGGGCCATCTTCCAGCGTCCGCCCAGCTGGTCGAGCACCAGCTCCACCGGATTCTCATACTTTTTACCGTCTATTTCAAAACCTGGCATATCCTTAAGTAGCTGATTATCAAATTTACTCACTTCCCTGTAAGTATAGTACTTTTTGGTATGTACTTGTACATTAGAGGTGTATCATAGATTTTTGCTATATAAACCAAATTCGAGAAAAATGAAAGTTATCTCAAAACAAGTATCACACCTGCTCGTGTGCGTGCTACTGAGTTCTATCGGCTTCGCACAGGGTGTGAAAGAAGTGGTGGGCACCCAGGCGGGCCATAGTGCCGAGCATCCGCCTAAAGGCAAGATCCTGATGATAGCCGCCAACCCCGGTGTAAGCAAGCAGACAGGCTGGCCCATTGGCTGCTGGGCTTCAGAGCTTACCCATCCCTATTATGAGTTTGAAAAAGCAGGCTACCAGATAGACATAGCCAGCCCGGCGGGGGGCAAGCTGGAGTTTGATGCCTACAGCAACCCCACGCACGAGAGTGGCTACTCGGCCCACGACTACCTGACGCTGGGCTTTATGCAGAGCCCGGCCAGGATGAAGCAACTGGAAAACTCGCTCAAGC
The DNA here is from genome assembly GCA_021300195.1 of Bacteroidota bacterium. Classification (NCBI taxonomy): domain Bacteria; kingdom Pseudomonadati; phylum Bacteroidota; species Bacteroidota bacterium. The sequence goes on from JAJTIE010000003.1 coordinate 5,294, forward strand.
TGGCAGAAGTGGACCTGCAGGCCTATGATGCCTACTTCTTCGTGGGGGGTCAGTCGCCTATGTACACTTTTCGGGGCAATGCAGAGGTGCTGAAGGGGCTGACACACATGTACGACAGCGGCAAGCCCACCGCCCTGGTGTGCCACAGCACCTGCCTGCTGCTGGATGCCAAACAGCGGAATGGCAAACGCATTGTGGAGGGTAAGACCTGGACGGGCTTTGCCGACTCGGAAGAGCAGTATGCAGACAGTTTTGTGGGCCAGCGCATCCAGCCCTTCTGGATAGAGACCGAGGCACGCAAGCTGCCCAACACTACCTTCAAGGTTCAGCCCGCCTTTACGCCCTATGCCATCCAGGATGGCACACTCATCACGGGCCAGCAGCAGAATAGCGGCCCTGCTGCCGCCCAGCTGGTACTACAGCAGCTGGAGAAGAAAAAATAAGCTTCTGTCGTGTCTATCAAGTTCCGGGGTCACCTTTCAGGCTGCCTACCTGGCCTACCCCGGCCAGGTAGCGCAGCCTGTGTGGCACTGGTGCTGTGGCTGGGTGGCTATAGCCATAACCTACAGGCCCAGCTGCTAGAGCAGGATACGGCCCGCTGGCAGCTAGCGGTTGGGCACAACCTCTTCTACAGCGAGGGGAATGTAGACCGGCTGCTGAATCGGTCGGATGCCAGCATCAAGTACCTGGCCGCCAAGTGGGGGGCCGCATCGGAGAGCCAGTACCTGTTTGGCACCTTTGGCCCCAGGGTTACGGAGAATGATGTGCTGAGCAAGCACTTCGTGTACCTGTGGCCGCGTGCCCGCTGGTATCCCTATGCGATGGTGTGGACAGAGGCCACCTTCCGCCGGCGGGTAGACCAGCGCTACCTGCTGGGCCTGGGCCTCAGCTGGGTAGCCATCCGGGCCAAGCAGTACCACCTGAAGCTGAGTGCCACTGCGGGCTGGGAGCAGGCCCAGTATGGCCGCCCCCGGCTGGTGAACCTGGACGACCAGACCGACCACCTGCAGGAACCACGGGCCGTGGCACGGCTGTATGGCTGGGTGCAGCTGCCCAAGCTGCTGAAACTGACCTACGAAGCCTGGTACCAGCACGCCTGGGTACATGCCAGCAATAAACGGCTGTTTGCACAGGCTAGCCTGCAGGTACCCGTACACCCGTCCATCAGCCTGCGAGCCACAACTCAATACTCCTACGACCAGATTCATGTACAGGGTACGGAGGATGCCGACCTTTATCTTACATTCGGGCTACAGTGGGCCTTTTCGGATTAGAACACACTGGACTGAACGCAGAGACAAAAATTTCTCAATCACTTTTTTTGATACAATAAAATGAAAATTGCAGTAATAGGCGCCGGAAACATTGGTGGCACCCTGGCCAAAGGCTGGGCCGCCAACGGACACGAGGTGTATGTAGGCGTACGAGACCCACAGGGCGACAAGGCAAAAAAACTGACAGGCATAGCCAACCTGAAGCTGTGCAGCGTAGCCGAGGCAGCAGCCGCCGCCCCGGTAATCCTGCTGGCCGCGCACCCGCCGGCTACCAAGGATATATGCACCCAGCTGGGCGACACCCAGGGCAAAGTGATTATCGACACCATGAACTCGGTATTTGCCAAGGCCGAGGGCTTTGACAGCACCTTTCGGGCCCTGCAGGCGTGGACCCAGGCCGAAGTGGTAAAGTGCTTCAACAGTACCGGCTTTGAGAACATGCTGAACCCGCGGTATGGAGACCAGGCGGTGGAGATGTTTATGGCCGGCAGCAGTGCCCGTGCCAAGGAGATAGCCAAACAGCTGTCGCTAGACCTGGGCTTTGCCGACTGTATCGACTTTGGCGGAGATGAGGAGGTGGGCCTGCTAGAGGACTTTGCCCGTATCTGGATCAACCTGGCCTTTAAGCAGGGACTGGGTCGCAGCTTTGCCATCAAACTGCTCAAGCGATAAACATCTGGGCCTACCCCGGCGGTGCACACCGGCAGGAGGGGCCAATCATAAGCCGCGCCACGCTAGGCCGTGGCAGGCTCCGGCAGCAGGTGCTTCAGGGCAAAGTACAGGTCCTTTACGGTCTCTACGGCTTTGATCTGCAGCACCAGCTTGTCGTTTTTCTGCTTCAGCCGCGCCGTATCGGCATGCTGCTGCACATAGCTGAGGATGTGGTGGAAGGCCTCAGACTGGTAATACAGGTCGTCCGGCCCGGGTGCCAGGGTCAGGCTCAGGCTTCCACCCTTCAGCACCACCTTGGCCATGCGCAGCTGCTCGCCCACCCAGCGGGCACGCACCGTGTCCAGCAGGTTCAGGGCCGGGGCGGGCATCGGGCCAAAGCGGTCTATCAGCTCGCGCGCCAGGGTCTGCAGGGCTGCCTCGTCGGTGGCCTCGCTCAGCTGGCGGTAGTAGTACAGGCGCTCGGCCACCTGGGGCACATACTCGGGTGGTAGCATCACGGGCTGGTCCGTCTCCACCACGGTTTCACTCGTATCCGCGCCCGTGGCCTCGTCATCCAGGCCTCTCTGCGCCTTCAGCTCCCGGATAGACTCATCCAATATCTTGTGGTACACATCATAGCCCACATCGGCTATGAATCCGCTCTGCTCCCTGCCCAGTATGTCTCCCGCACCGCGTATGTCCAGGTCGCGCATAGCAATCTGCAGGCCAGCCCCCAGCTCGCTAAACTGCTGGATAGCCTCCATGCGCTTGCGTGCATCATTGGGCAGGCCCGCCAGGGGTGGGCATAGCAGGTAGGCAAAGGCCTTCCGATTGCTGCGGCCCACGCGGCCCCGCATCTGGTGCAGGTCGCTCAGCCCATACATGTGCGCATGGTTGATGATGATGGTATTGGCATTCGGTATATCCAGCCCACTCTCTATAATGGTGGTGCTTACCAGAACATCGAATTCCCGGTTTACGAATCGCAGCAGGGTGTTTTCCATCTCGTCCCCGTCCATCTGCCCATGGGCGGTGGCAATGCGGGCATCGGGCAGCAGCTCCTTTATCAGCGCGGCATACTCCTCTAGCTCTCGCACCCGGTTGTGCACAAAGAAAGCCTGCCCCCCGCGCTTCAGCTCATGGGCCAGTGCATCGCGTATCAGCTCTTTGCTGAAGCCACTCACCACCGTCTCCACCGGCTGCCGGTTGGGCGGCGGGGTGGTGATGATGGAGAGGTCGCGGATGCCCAGCAGGCTGAACTGCAGCGTGCGTGGAATGGGGGTAGCCGTTAGGGTAAGGGTGTCTATGGTTTCGCGCAGGTGGCGCAGCCGCTCCTTGTGCCCTACGCCAAACTTGTGCTCTTCGTCAATAATCAGCAGACCCAGGTCTCGAAACTTCACCTCCTTGCCCAGCAGCTTGTGTGTGCCCACCAGTATATCTATTTTCCCCTCGGCCAGGCGTTTCAGGATGTCCTTCTGCTCGCCCGGGCTGCGAAACCGATTGATGAAATCAATGGTAAGAGGGAAGTCTGCCATCCGGTCTTGAAAGGTATTGTAGTGCTGCAGGGCCAGGATGGTGGTGGGTACCAGCAGGGCTACCTGCTTCCCCTCGGTAGCTACCTTGAATGCGGCACGTACGGCAATCTCTGTTTTGCCGAAGCCCACATCGCCGCACACCAGCCTGTCCATGGGCGTGGGGCTCTCCAGGTCTTCCTTCACCTCGCGGGTGGCCCGCTCCTGGTCGGGCGTGTCTTCGTACAGGAAGCTGGCCTCCAGCTCCTGCTGCAGGTAGGTGTCGGGCGCATAGGCCGTGCCATTGCTGGCCTTCCGCTTGGCATACAGCTCTACCAGGCTGAAAGCCAGCTCCTTTACCTTGCGCTTTACCTTGGCCTTGGTTCGGCTCCACTCGGCACTGCCCAGCTTGCTCAGCCGGGGCGCATTACCCTCCTTGCCGCTGTATTTGGCTATCTTGTACAGGGCGTTGATGTTCACATAGATCACATCGTCATCCTGGTAGAATATCTTCACCGCTTCCTGCTTGTGCTTGCCCACCTCTACGGTAGTGAGGCCGCCAAAGCGCCCAATGCCATGGTTGATGTGCGTGATAAAGTCACCCGGCGACAACTGCATCAGCTCGCGTAGGGTCATGTGTCCGCTCTCCTGGGCCTGGTTGCGCTTTTTGAAACGGTGATAGCGCTCAAAGATCTGGTGATCTGTGTAGCAAGCCAGCTTTAGCACCTCGTCTTCAAAGCCACCGGAGAGGGCGGCGCGTACCGGCTCGTAGTGCAGGCTGGCATCCAGCTGGTGCAGGATCTCTCGGATCCGGCGGTGCTGGGCCTCGCTGTCGCAGTAGATGTACGTCTGCCATCCGGCGGCCTGCCGCTGCGCCATGTGCGCTACCAGTAGCTCAAATTTCTTCTTGAAGAGGGGCTGAACCTGGCTGCGAAAGGATAAGTCCGAACCCGCATCTCCGGGGCGGGCCGCAAAGCCAATGTCTACCAGACAGAAAGCCCGCAGGTCTTTTTCCAGGGCCGGGCCCGCGTAGTACAGCTGCGCTGGCTCGGTATGCACGGTATCTCGGCCCTCTGTCAGCTGCTTCCACTGCTTGCGTGCCTTTTCTTCAAACTTCATCAGGTCGGCCACGGCATAGTCCGGGTCCTTTACATACCATACCGTATCGGGGCTCAGGTACTCGGGCAGGCTGATGCGCTGCTCCTGCACCAGGGTGCGAAAGTCGGGGATGATGCTTAGCTGCTCCATGCTGCGCGTGCTCAGCTGGCTACCGGGGGCAAACTCGCGTATGCTCTCTATGGCATCGCCCATAAACTCGATGCGGAAGGGCAGGTCGTGGCTGAAGCTGTACACGTCTATAATGCCGCCCCGTGTGGCATACTGGCCTGCCTCGGTTACGAAGCTGACGGGCTGATAGCCATACTCCTCCAGTACCTCGATGATGAGGTCCATGCCGGTTTCCTCACCCCGATGCACGTCCAGGGTGTGGGTTATCAGCGTATTGCGTGTTACCACCTTCTCAAATAGTGCCTCGGGGTAGGATACTACCAGCAGGCTGCCTGGCTGCGCCCGGCTTATCAGGTTCAGTGTTTCGCCCCGCTGCAGCACGTTGGCATTGTCCAGGGTGCTCAGCTCATAGGGCCGCTTGCTGGAGGCAGGTAGCAGTACCACCTGCTGCCCGGGTAGCAGTACCTCCAGGTCATTCAGCACCAGGTTGGCCTCTTCGCGGTCTTGCACCAGCACAATGCCATGCCTGCCCAGCTGGCTGAAGAGGGCGGCCACGGCACAGGCTAGCTGGCTACCCACCAGGCCTGTAAGGGCATGCCGCCCGGGGCCCAGCTGCTGTGCAAAGGCAGACAAACCCGGATACTGCAGGTAGTGCGAAGGAAGCATGAAAATTTGTGTCAAAAATGTGCCCACAAAGGTAACAAAACCATTGGGGCCTGCGTTTTGGAGACTACATGTTTCATTTGAAACAAATTTATTGGCACATATTTTGTATCTTGTTCTTGAATCTTAAAAACTCCATGAATACCACACGTATGAAAAACCTAAGACGATGGATTGGCTTGGGTGCCATTCTGCTGCTAAGTGCTGGCCCGGCTGTGGCGCAGGTTCAGTTCTTCCACGGCACCTGGGATGAAGCGCTGGCAAAGGCAAAAAAGGAGAATAAGCCCCTTTTGGTCGATTTCTGGGCAACCTGGTGCGGGCCTTGCAGGCTGATGAATACCAGCACCTTTCAGGACAAGCAGGTAGGTGCCTATACGAGCGATCACTTTATTGCCTACAAGGTGGATGTAGACCAGGAACGTGCCCTTGCGTCCAAATATAACATCCAGGCCATGCCCACTTTTGTGTTTATAGATGCAAAGGGCAAGGAACTGCACCGCGTAATGGGCTACCACAAGGCAGACAAGTGGCTGGCCGCCCTGAAGAATGCTAACGCCACGATAGGAGGCAGCCCGCAGAGTAATGCCGGCAGGTAAACCTCGCCCATAATCCTTACGCCTGCACGGATGTGGGGTGCGCCGGATGGCGTACAGAGGGGTACCCTACACAGGTAGAATAGCACCGGTAGTTGTACCGGCTACGCCTGCCTGCCCCGCTCCAGCGGTGGCGGGCAGTGCTGTTTATAGGGGGCCTTATTATGGCCCTTCCAGCGCATGCACGCGGGGGCAAAACGCCCCACTGCTGTGCAAGAGCCCAGTACAAGGGGGAGCTGTGGAGTAGAATCTACTCCAGCTGGAAAGTGCCGGCCCAGTACCACAGCTGGCCCTGTGGGCCGTCCATGCGCAGCACGTCCACCAGCACCGGGTAGGTGTGCAGGCTGCCCGCAGCATCCTGTGCCTCCAGCTGTAGCCGTAGGCGCCCACCCTGCAGGCCCGGCACCTGAAACTGGGTAGCCACGGATAGCAACGTATGGCCTGTGTACTGCAGGGCATAGCTGGGCAGGCGCTGGCGCTGCCAGTGCTGCTGCACACGCTGCCAGCTTTGCCGTGCGCGCTCGGCCATCTGCCGGTACAGCGAAACGAGGTCTCGCTCGCTAACCACCTGCTGGCTCGGGTATTGGGCTACAAAGCGGCTCCGGGCCTCTGTCAGCGCCGTCTCCGTAAGAGCCAGGCGTTCGGCCGTGTACCAGTCATCGGCCAGCAGGGCGCGCCCCAATTCATCGGCCAGCGCAGCGGCACTGGCCGCCCCACCCGGCTGGGCAGCCACCGGGCGCGGGCAAACAAGGCTCAGAGAAACGAGCGCTAGCGCGAAACAAACGCGCGGGACAGCAGGCAGCATGCCGCCAAGGTACATAAAAAAAGGGGCTGCAGAGCCCCTTTTTTACATCGCCGAACCCGCGCCTGGCTACAATGGCAAAACACAGGAATGTCGACACTATACGCGCGCCTTCTGCTGAACTTTCAGCAGGCCGTCTAGCTGCATGTTTTTGTACAGCCCCTCGGTAATGGCGGCCAGTTGGTCGTTGTAGGGCTTCAGGGCATCGGCCATGCCCAGGAAGTCTACGGGTGTGCGGAACGGGCGCTGGCCGGCAGGTGCCTCCAGTAGGGCCAGGATAGCCTCGGCCACCCGCTCGGGGCGCTGCTGGGGGGTGTTGTTTACAAACTCGAAGAAGGCCGCACCCATTTGCTGGGGCACATTCATAAAGTCTCCATAGGCCGCCACACGGCTGCTGTCGCTGGGCACCACCAGGTTCTCTACAAACCCAGTGAGGTAGCCCCCTGGCTCTATGATGGCCTGCTCTACCCCAAAGCTGGAAAGCTCAGCGCGATAGTTCTCGGCCATAGCCTCCACCGCCCATTTGCTGGCGTTGTAGATGCCGTAGAAGGGCATGGTAATGCGGCCCAGCAGGCTGGATATGTACACAATGAGGCCGCTGCCCTGCTGGCGCATGTGGGGCAGCACGGCGCGGTTGATGCGCTGGATGCCGAATACGTTGATGTCGAACAGGCGCTGCATGTCTTCGGGTGTAAAGTGCTCGATCATGCCCGCGCAGCCCACACCGGCGTTGTTGATCACAATGTCCAGGCTGCCTAGCAGCTCGATGGCTTTTTGCACACCCGCATTCACACTGTCGGTGCTGGTTACGTCTATCTCCACAATCTTGGCACCGGCAGCCTGCAGCTCTGCAGCCACGTCCTTGTTCTTGGTGCTTGCGTTGCGCATGGTTGCAACCACGGCGTAACCTTTCTGTAGAAGTAGTTTGGTGGTCAGGGTACCAAAGCCGCCACTGGCTCCGGTAATCAGTACGTTCTTACTCATTTTTTTAAGACTTTAGTTTTGGGTTAAAAAGTTGCGATTTTTATGAAGAAACTTGATGAAGTGCCTCTGCGCTGGACAAGCATTCTCACTTGACAAATTTGAAACACCAAGCGGAGAATTGCCATCCCCAAGTACAAGGAAAGCATACCCAAATCAAAGATTAACCGGATCGGCCCGATATTCGGCGGGACTTTGCCGGGTTTCGCGCTTGAAGAAGCGAGAAAAATGACCCGGTGCCGAAAAACCCATACGCTCGGAGATCTCCTTTATGCTTAGGTCCGTGTGCCGCAGGAGGGACTGGGCTGTAGCCAGCTGCCGGTCTTGTATCCATTGGCTAGCCGTTTTTCCTGTTTGGCGCTTCACTACCTGGTTCAGGTAGTTGGGGTGTAGGTTCAGCTGCCGGGCATAGTCCTGGGTCTGCAGCAGCAGGCTGGCCTGCTGGCGATACACGGCAGTGTGGTGAACCTCTAGCACGTGCAAGAAGGCATGCACAATGCGCTGGCTACGGCCAGGCGCATAGGCAGGCAGGTCTGCCACCCGTGTCTTAAGCTTGTATAGCAGGCTGACCAGCAAGCTACCCAGTATCTGAGACTGATAGGGGCCAGATAGTCGCACCTCCTGGCGGATGGGCTGATACAGGGTCTCCAGTTCGGCATAGGCATCCGGGCCAAAGTTCAGGGGAGGCACCGTCTGATTGAGCAGGAAAGGAAACTGCTCAAACACATCTGCCGCTACATGCGCGCGCAAAAAAGCCTCGGTGGTAGTAAGCAGCCAGCCATCCTGCAGGTGTTCTATGAAGAACGATTTCAGGTGGCCAGGATTTGTAAAATAAACTGTAAACGGGCCAAATGGGTGGGTATCCGCATCCAGGGTGTAGCTACCCCTACCCTCCTTTACAAAAACAAACGAAAAATAGCCGGAACGAAATACGGGCGAACAGAAAGGTCGCTCCGGGTGCAGCTCGGGCAAGAAGTGAAAAGTAAAGGCCGCATCCGGACCTATTATCTGCCCAAAGGACCGATAGAGCTGAGACAGCGTATCATGATAATGCGGGATGGATGCCATAGGAGAAAAACCGGGCACTCTGCCCAAGAAGTTAAGGAAATTATGGGGAAGAACATCAGCAGATTGTTAATTCCGCTTAAAATCTCGCTGCTTGCCGCAAACCCCTAGTATCTTTACTAGGTCTACAGGCTTTACGGGCCTTTTTTCCCGCACTTAGCGCGGGCGTGCATTATTCCACAAACCCAGTGCATCATGTCCAGTCCAGGCAACACGCTATCAGAAACACTAAATCACTACTGCCACAGCCTGCTACGCTACGAGCGGCTGCGTACGCGTGCCGTGCAGATAGGCCCCGTAGGTATAGGGGGCGATAACCCCATCCGGATACAGAGCATGACCACCGCCGACACCCTGGACACGGCTGCCACGGTGGCAGAGAGCATCCGGATGATAGAGGCCGGCTGCGAGCTGGTGCGCATTACGGCCCCCAGCATCCGCGAAGCGGAGAACCTGAAGGTCATCAAGCAGCAGATCCGCGCAGCGGGCTACAGCACGCCCCTGGTGGCCGACATCCACTTTACCCCAAACGCCGCCGAAATAGCCGCCCGCCTGGTAGAGAAGGTGCGCATAAACCCGGGCAACTATGCCGACAAGAAGAAGTTTGAGCAAATAGACTATACCGACGCGGCCTACCAGGCCGAGCTGGAGCGCATCCATCGGCGCTTTGCCCCCCTGGTAAAGATCTGCAAGGAGTATGGCACAGCCATGCGCATAGGCACCAACCACGGCAGCCTGAGCGACCGAATCATGAGCCGCTACGGCGACACACCCGAGGGCATGGTGCAGAGTGCCCTGGAGTTTGTAGACATATGCGAGGACCTGGGCTACCACGAGCTGGTAATCAGCATGAAGGCTAGCAACCCCCAGGTAATGGTGCAGGCGTACCGGCTGCTGGTAGCCCGCATGCTACAGCGGGGCACCGTGTACCCCCTGCATGTGGGGGTAACCGAAGCCGGTGACGGGGAGGATGGCCGCATAAAGAGTGCCCTGGGCATAGGCACCCTGCTGGCCGACGGTATAGGCGACACGGTGCGGGTAAGCCTGACCGAAGCCCCCGAGCACGAGATGCCCGTGGGCCGATACCTGGTAAACGCCTACACCCAGTATACTGGCAAGACAGACCACCGGCTGACAGACGTGGGCCTGCCCATAGACCCCTACCACTACAGCCGCCGACCCACCCGGGTGGTGTACAACCTAGGGGGCGAGCATGTACCACGCGTGATAGCCAACTTTAGCGAACGGCCCATTGGCGAGCAAGACTTGCTGCCCATCGGGCACTACTTCAGCTACCAGCAGGATAAGTGGACGATGACCGACAATGGGGCCGACTACGTGTACCTGGGCAGCCATGCCCCCGGCTTCATGCTGCCCAATGGCCTGCGGGCCATACTAGACTACCCCACCTGGGCAGCACAGGCCCAGCAGCAGAATACCTACCCCTACTTTGACACCCTGGAGACCTGGGAGGCGGCCCGGCTGCTGCCCCACCAGCCCAGCTTCATCCGCTTCACCATCGATGACCTAACCCACCCCCTGCTGCCCCAGGCAGCACAGGTGGCCAGCATACTGGTGCTGGAGGCTACCGGCCCCCTGCCGGTGCAGGAGTATCGCAATGCCCTCTTTCGCCTCAGCCAGCAGGGTATACGGGCCCCGGTGATCGTGCGGGCCTACCTACAGCCCCAGGAGGACGACACCCATACCGAGGCTGCCCGCCTGCAGCTAGAGGCGGGCAGCCTGCTGGCCCAGCTGCTGGTAGACGGCCTGCCCGATGGTTTCTGGCTACGTACCAACTATGCACGCTGGGATCGCGGACTGGTAAACCGAAGCCTCTTCACCCTGCTGCAGATGGCCCGCGCCCGCATCACCAAAACGGAGTACATCAGCTGCCCCAGCTGTGGCCGCACCCTATTTGACCTGCAAGACACCACCGCCCGCATCCGCGCCCGCACTGAGCACCTGAAGGGAATAAAAATCGGCATCATGGGCTGTATCGTAAATGGCCCGGGCGAGATGGCCGATGCCGACTATGGCTATGTGGGCAGTGGGCCGGGTGTAATCAGCCTATACCGGGGGCAGGAGCTGGTGCGCCCCAAGGTGCCCGCCACAGAGGCGGTAGATGCGCTGATCGACCTGATTCGCGAGGATGGCAACTGGGTAGAAGCGGGGCTGCCAGCGGCCTAGGCTACCAATAGCTTTCCCCCCACGTCTCCTACCTATGCGCCCAAGCACGGTAATCTGCCATGCGCTACCTGGTTGCGCCACACCACACACAGGCACGAAAAAACCGGAAAGGCCGTTATTTTCGTAGCTTTACAGCAGGCTCTCTTATCAATTCTGTATAAAGTATGAATCAACGTGCATTGGTACTCGGCGCAGGCGGCTTTATAGGCGGCCACCTGGTGAAACGCCTGAAGCAGGAAGGCTACTGGGTGCGGGGGGTAGACCTGAAGCATCCGGAATTCAGCCCCAGTGCGGCGGATGAATTCATCCTGGGCGACCTGCGAGACCCGCGTACCGTGGCCCAGGTGCTGGATGCCAGCATAACCGAAGTATACCAGCTGGCGGCAGACATGGGCGGCGCAGGCTACATCTTCACCGGCGAGCACGACGCAGATGTGATGCACAACTCGGCCACCATCAACCTGAATGTGGCAGACCGTGCCCGCCAGGTGGGCCTCCCCCGGCTGTTCTACAGCAGTTCGGCCTGCATGTACCCCGAGTACAACCAGCTGGACCCCGACAACCCCAAGTGCAGCGAAGACTCGGCCTACCCCGCCGCCCCGGATAGCGAGTATGGCTGGGAAAAGCTATTCAGCGAGCGCCTATACCTCAGTTACCACCGAAACTACGGGCTACCCGTACGCATTGCCCGCTTTCACAACATCTACGGGCCCGAGGGCACCTGGCAGGGCGGGCGAGAAAAAGCCCCCGCTGCCCTGTGCCGAAAGGTAGCCGAGGCCGCAGAGGGAGGCGAAATTGAGATATGGGGAGATGGAAGGCAAACCCGCTCATTCCTGTACATAGATGCCTGCGTGGAGGCCACCCTGCGCCTGATGCGTAGCAACTTTACAGGCCCGGTAAACATTGGCTCCGAAGAGATGGTGACCATAAACCAGCTGGCACAAATGGCCATAGAGCACAGTGGCAAAACCCTCGGACTGAAACACATAGAAGGGCCGCAAGGTGTGCGGGGCCGAAATTCGGACAACGCCCTGTATCAGGAAAAAATGGGCTGGGACCCAAAGTTCTCGCTCCGTGCAGGTATTGGCCTAACGTATGACTGGATTGGCACCCAGCTAGCTCAGCGCGAAAAGGCAGGCTTCTAGTACCCCCGCATGCACCCCTCCGGCCCCACCCTCTCTGTCATCACCGTATGCTATAATGGTGCACGCCACCTGGAAAAAACCCTGCAGAGTGTGCTAGGACAAACCTACCCGCACATAGAGTACTGGGTGATAGACGGAGCCAGCACCGATGGATCGGTGGACATCATAGAACGCTATGCCGACCGGCTGGCTGGCTGGATAAGCGAACCAGACAAGGGGCTGTATGATGCCATGCAGAAGGGACAAGACCGTGCCACCGGCGATTTCATCCTGTTTCAGAACGTGGGCGACCTATTCTACAACGAGCGTACCGTAGAAAACGTCTTTGCCAACTACCAGGGCGAAGACTTCCTGTACGGCGACACCGTCATCATAAACGATGCGGGAGAAGAGCTGGGTATGCGCGTGCACAAACGGCTCCCGCGCCAGCTGTCGGCCGCATCCTTCCGCTGGGGGATGGTGGTAGGACACCAGGCTATGTTTGTGCGGCGTAGCCTGTGCGGGCCCTTCAGGCAGCAGCAGTACCCCTGCTCGTCCGACCTGGACTGGGCGATCGTAGCTGCCAGGCGAGCCCAAAAATTCAAAAATGTGCACACCATTGTGTCCAGATATTTATTCGGCGGAAACAGCCATGTGCAGCGCAAAAAGTGCCTAAAAGAGCGATGGAGCATACTCCGGAAGCATTATGGACTACTAACTACCCTGAGTATACATCTGCTCATTGCCATCAAGTTTGCCCTGGGTGGTTTCAGAATCCGATAATAATGTGCAATTTACAGGTGTAGTAGGCGTTCTATCACTGCTGACACGTGAAGGTCTGAAGTCCATTTATTCCTAAATTCAGATCCTCCCGGCTCAAAATCATCAGCTAGTCTATAGTTTAAGCGCACTACTGCTGATCCCTTCCCCCCTTATGATGATGAAAACAGTTACTGCTCCAAGCTACTCAGGCCCCAAGGTCCGATTCCGAAACGGCGAGAACAATTTCTTTACTGAACTACGACAACGGGTGGACGCCTACTTTGAAGGTAGCGGCCGCGCCCGTACAGCTAATTTCTACATGCACTTCCGCACCGCTGTGCTGCTGGCAGCCTATGTGGGCAACATGGCACTTATCCTGCTAGGTGGCCTGAACCTGTGGGCCGTGCTAGGCCTGCTGGTGCTGCAGGGTGCACTTACGGCTGCAGTCGGCTTCAATGTGGCACACGATGCCATACACGGCAGCTACAGCAGCAACCCCTGGGTGAACCGGCTGCTGAGCTACAGCATGAACCTGATAGGAGGTAGCTCCTATGTGTGGAGCCTGAGCCACAACATTGTACACCACACCTGGACCAACGTGCATGGTGTGGACGACGACCTGGTAGTGGCCAGCTTTATCCGCCTGAGCCCGCACCAGAAGTGGCGCAAGGTGCACCGCTATCAGCACCTGTTTGCCTGGCCAGTGTATGGCCTGGCCACCATCTTTTGGGTAACCGTAAAGGACTTCAAGAAAATGGCCGATCCCAGCATTGGCCCACTGAAGCGTAAGCATCCGGCCAAGGAGTGGGCTTGGCTTGTTTTTACCAAAGCGTTCTACTTTACCTACAGCGTGGCGCTGCCGCTTGTGCTGATGGACATTACCTGGTGGCAGTTTCTGATCGGCTATGCCGCCTGGCACCTCACTGCCGGTATCATCCTGGGGGTTGTTTTCCAGCTGGCCCATGTGGTAGAAGAGACGGGGCACCCCGTACCCTCAGAGACCGGCGATATCGATAACGCCTGGGCACAACACCAGCTGGCTACCACCCATAACTTTGCCCGCAAAAGTGGTTTTCTGGCCTGGTACGTAGGGGGGCTGAATTTTCAGATCGAACACCATCTGTTTCCAAAAATATGCAGCGTGCACTACCCTGCCCTTAGCAAGATTGTGAAGGAAACGGCAGACAAACATGGCGTACCCTACCTGGAGCACAATACCATGCGCGGTGCGGTGCTGAGCCACTACCGTGCGCTGCGCATGCTAGGCAACAAGCATGTACCTGTAGGTGCCTTCAGTCCCCTGCGCCGCGAGGAGAAGCCCGAAGCCCTGGCAGCCACTACGGTATAGCCCGGAGCCAGCTTCCCGCTGGAAAGAAAAACGAAAGAGAATAGAAACGAGGCCCTGGAAAAACAGCCAGGGCCTCGTTTCTTTTTGTGAACAGGCAAGACCGACAGCGGCAGATAGAGGGAGAATACTAGGGCAAGGTGGTGCCCACAGCATCCGACCGAGGCTCTACCCCCAGCTGTAGGCTGCCATCTGGCAAGATACGGATGGCATTCAGCAGGGCGATATGGTCGGGCCTGCGCAGCTGGTGGCCACGGGCTTCCAGCCGCCTTAGGGTGGAGGGGTCAAAGCCCTGGGCTTCCAGCTGCAGCTCGTCGGGCAGCCAGGCGTGGTGAAAGCGGGGTGCCGCCACAGCCCGCTGCAGGTCTAGCCCAAATACGGTTACATTCAGATACAGCTGCAGTACCGCGCTAATGATAGCCCGGCCCCCTGCTGCACCCAGCAGTAGTTCGGTCTGGCCAGCCCGGGTTATGAGGGTGGGTGTCATACTACTAAGGGGCCTGTGGCCTGGCCGCAGCAGGTTGGCCCGGCCATAGGCCAGGCTATCTGCGGCTATGTGGTAGGGGTTCACCACAAAGTCATCCAGCTGGTTATTCAGCAGGAAGCCGGAAAAACCCACCACTACCCCAGAGCCATACAGCCCATTCAGGGTGGTGGTAACGGCAATGGCATTGCCGGCAGCATCCACAATGTTGTAGTGCGTGGTGTGGTCGGGCTCGGCAGGCTGGCCCGCACCTACCACGGTGCCACTGGGCGTGGCTCGATTTGGGTCGAAAAAGCGCTGCGCACGGGCACGCAGGTAGGCCGCGCTTGCCAGGGCCTCAGTGGGCACGGCGGTGTCTCCCCCATAGTAGGCCCTATCGGCAAAGGCGTAGCGGCTTAGCTCGGCCAGCAGGTGCACATAGGCATCGCTATTGTGGCCTAGCTGAGACAAATCCACCTGCAGGGCTTCTATCATGCCCAGTATCTGCTGCAGGGCCAGCCCGCCGCTGCAGGGGAAGGGCAGCGTATAAAGGGTACGGTCGCCCTGCTGGAAGCGATAGGGGGTGCGCCACTGGGCCTGGTACTGCTGCAGGTCTTGGTGGGAGATAAGGCCCCCCGCGCGCGCCATCTCTTCCACAATCAGGTCTGCCGTCTCGCCTGCATAAAAGCCCGCCCGCCCCTGCTGCTGGATGCGCTGCAGGCTACGCACCAGGTCGTACTGGCGTATGCGATCGCCCGCCTGCCAGGGGTCTCTTTTTACAAAATCAACGGGGCTGCCGTTGTGGACAACGAAGGTCTCGCGGAATTCATTTAGCCGCCTGGCCTGTAGGGCTGTAAGGGCAAAGCCCCTGCCTGCCAGCTGCACAGCCGGCTCTATCAGGCTGGGCCAGGGCAGGCTGCCATGCCGCTGGTGCAGCTGCCACATGCCATCTACTGTGCCGGGCACCCCACAGGCCAGGTGTCCCACCTGGCTAAGGCCAGGAACGGCCGCACCCTGCTCATCCCGGTAGCGCGCGGGGGTAGCAGCAGCAGGGGCCTGCTCGCGGTAGTCCAGGGCTTCCACCTCGCCACGGGCCGGGCGGTATAGCAGGAAACCGCCACCACCGATGTTTCCGGCCTCGGGTAGCACCACGGCCAGGGCAAACTGCACGGCTATGGCAGCATCCACGGCATTGCCCCCTTGCTTCAGGATATCGATACCCACCTGGGTAGCCAGGGGATGATCGGTTACCACGCCAGCCTGTCGGGCTAGGCCAGGGGCCTTTGGCGGTGCATCCTGTGCCTGCACACCCAGTGCGGCGAAGAGGAAAAATAGGCAGAACAGATGTATTCGCATTCCACAAGATAGGTACCGATCCCGCAATCTCCTATCCACCGAACCATCAGGATACAAGCCGTGTGGTTCGGCCTAATCTTGCAGGGCAAATACGCGGCGCAGAATTTCCTTGACGCGGGCCAGTGGGTCGCGCCGGATGCGCTTTTCTTCTGCACCCACCTTCTGGAACAGGCCGTCCAGGGCCCGCTCGGTTACATACAGAGACAGATCTGCCGGGAGCAGGGCAAAGGTCTGCCCGCCCAGCAGGCTCTGGGCCGTATTGTAGGTACTGATGACGGGGTTGTAGGCACCCACAATCGTGTTCCAGGCCTGCTGTGCCCCTACGCCCTCCAGGCTGGCCTGGATGTCGGGCTTAAAGGCACTGGTCAGGTTGGCATAGGTGCTCGTCTTCAGATAACTAGTGGCTGCCAGGCTGTCTCCCTTCACAATGTTGATTCCGTCGGTAATGGTGATATCGGTAATGGCCTCTACAAAAATGGGCTTGGCCTTGGCGGCGGCATCCTCAGCGGCACGATTCATCTTCAGCTGAAAGTCGTCCATGGCACTGCTGAAAGCAGCCCCCAGGCCGGGTATGGTGGTGGCAGCGTTATACACGTTCTGGGCCTGCGGGGGTAGCAGTATGCGCACGGCCAGGTCTTGCCAGTAGCCATTGGTTTTGTTTAGGGTAGCCACACTGGTATCCGTGCCCTGGTTCAGGGCTGTCTTCAGGCCCTGCACGATATCAGCGTCTGTTACAGGGATATTCCCGCTCAGGATGTCGGTCACGCTGTCGTCCTCGTTACAGGCAGCAAGGGCAGCCAGGGCAAAAAACAAGCAGGTGGCACTAAGTAGTCTGGTAAACATGGCAGATTTTTTGGCAATGAAAGATAGCGGATATACGAGCCTGATGCAAAAAGGATGCCAGGGTATTTTGAACAACAAGACAGCGCGCGTTTCTTCTATTTGCTATGTTTACAGGCATGGAGCCGCACGTGGAGCCGCAATGGGAATACTACGAAACGAAGATAGGCGGTAGCCCTGCCCACATCCATGTAGACCTGAGCCTGGGCGGACGCTTCCCGGTTTCGCGGCTACCCATACTGGGGTGGGTGTGGCTACAGCTAGACGACCCAGACCCTGCGGGCCACCCGCAGGGCATAGAGTATGAACTGATCGAGCAGCTGGCCCTGGAGCTAGACGCATTTATGGGCGAGCGGCATCGTGCCCGGCTGGTGGGGCGCAATGCCTATCTGGGCCGGGTAGAGTTTTACTTTTATGCACGGACAAGCAAGGGCTTTGACACGGCTGTTCATGTAGTGATGAGCCGATTTGGCCTGCTGGACTACTGCTACGATCACAAGCCGGATGCGGACTGGTCTTTCTTTGAGGAATTTCTGCTACCGGGCATCTGGGAGCTGCACTGCATCCGAAACCGGAAGATGCTGGAGCTGCTGCGAGACCAGGGTGATAGCCTACAGACAGTTCGGCCCCTGGAGCACTGGTTTTACCTGGCCCAGCGCAGCCAGGCCGAGGACCTGTGGCAGATGCTGGCAAGCCGGTCGTTCCAGCAGATCTCACTCAGGGAAGAAACCGAATATCCTGAGCAGCCCTGGGCCCTGAAGGTAGCACGGCCCGATGCACTGGAAGAGGCGCACCTGAATGAGCTGGTGCGCGAGATGCTGGCCCTATCCGAAGCCTGTGCGGGCACCTATGACGGCTGGGAGTGCGAGGCATTCCCGGAATAAAAAGGCCCACCCCTATACGCGGGATGGGCCGGACGGAATACCACTATCCTGTAAAAACAAAGGGCTACTTGCTGGAAGCCACCTGGCCGGCAACGGCATCGGCACCAATGGCAATGAGGAACTCCAGCTTGTCGCTGGGCAGGAACTCCTTCATTTTCTTCACCAGCTCGGCCTTATCTGCATCCGTCAGCTGTTTCTTGTTCGCCAGTAGGGTCTTAACGTTCTGTACATAAGTTTCAATGTACTGCTTCTGCCAGGCCAGCATGGCCAGTCCGCCTGGCTCGCCATGGCCGGGGTACAGGGTATCTACCCCCTTCAGGTCGGTCTGCAGGCGCGTCAGGTTGTCCAACCACGCTTGGTAGTGTCCGTCGGCCAGGTAGGCATGTGTGCCGTTTAGTACTACATCACCAATAAAGGCCAGCTTGTGGGTGCCATTGTCTACCAGCCAGTACGTGTCGCTGTGCGACTCACCCTCGCCCAGTTCCTTCACCTGGAACTTTACGCCCTCTATCGTAACTGACTCATCGTTGCGTAGCATATGGTTGGGGAAGCGGCGGTTCATTGGCCATTCCTTTCCAAACCTGGAAACCCACTGCCCTTCTTTGGCCGAGTCTGACTCGGCAATAACATCCAGCACGCTCTGAGTACTGTAGATCGGAACTTTCTCATCCTTGCCCACCAGGTTTCCCAGACCATTGTAGTGATCCGGGTGGCCATGGGTGATCAGAACGGCCTTCAGTGGCTTGCCCAGCTTTTCTATCTGAGCCTTTAGTTCCTTGGACGAACTGACGGTAAGGGTGGCATCTACCACTACCAGTCCGTTGGCCAACTCCAGGATGTAGGCATTCTCAAAAATGCCGGCACCCGAAGACACGTATTGGTGTACCTTAACCTCGGAGGCGGCGGGGCTCTTTGTTTCCTTGGAGCCAGAGCAGGCCACCAGCAGCAGGGCGAGCAGCAATGCGCCGGTACCTGAATAAACGAGTTTCTTCATGATTTTTAAGCGTTGGAATAGTTAAAATGATTACAAGAACACAAAAAGTTGGTTTTGCTTTACCAGGCGATTACACCCTGCTCATCCACAAATGAGCCGTTGGGCAGGTCCGCGCTCGTGTCAGACATTTTCAGGATGATGCGTACCCCCTCTTCCACTGATCGAGGTGCAGCCTCAGAGCCCATATCCGTACGTACCCATCCGGGACAGATGGAATTTATCCGCACTTGGGTGCCCGCCAGGTGCTTGGCCACCTGTATGGTAAGCATATTCAGGGCAGCCTTGGATGCGTTGTATGCTACGGACTGAGTACCATAAAAAGGCGAGTGCGGGTCCGACAGATTGGTGTGGGAGCCCAGGGTGGAAGAGACATTGACAATGCGGCCATGGGCAGCCTGCCGGAGCAGGGGCAAGAAGTACCGGATCATCAGGGCCGGACCCAGGGTATTGGTCTGAAAGGTCTGGGCCAATGCCTCGCCCGACAGCCGGGATATATCCATCATGCCCTGTAGATACTCGGGAAAAACCCCGGCATTGTTTATCAGGATATCCAGCTTTCCATAGGTTTTCTGCACCCACTCAGCTGCATCCCGTATTTGCTGTTCGCTGGTTATATCCAGCTGCAGGGCTTCAGCCTTTACTCCGGCCTTTTGCAGCTCGGCTGCGGCCTTTTGCGCCTTTTCCAGGCTACGGCCTGCCAGTAGGATGTGCTTGCCCTGCAGACCTAGCTGGCGGGCTGTCTCGAATCCGATACCCTTGTTTGATCCGGTTATGAGTGCGATTTCCATGGTTAGGGGTGGGGTTGGGGTGACTATTGCTGGATATGAAAGTTAAAGTCGGCTGTGCCCAGGGTGCCCCACAGGCGCAGCCATACAGGCAGTAGCATCTCGGTGCCCCGGGCCGCCGTTATGTCGCCCAGGTCCAGTATCTGGTCTGCCTGCCAGCCAAAGGATTTTAGTAGGTCCTTTACGGAGTCTCTGGCCGCTGCGTCGTTTCCGCATACAAATACGTTGTGTGGCCCCTTCACGATGGTGGGGGTCACCATGATGCGCGCGTTCATCGTGTTCAGGGTTTTCACCACGCGTGCATCTGGAAAGGCGCGCTGGATCTGCTCGCCCAGCGAGTCGGTATTGGTGGGGTTCAGGCTGGGTGGCATACCCTGGCTGAAGTCCAGCGGGTTGGCTACATCCACCAGCACCTTACCCTTCAGGTTTTCGGCTCCTGCCAGCTTCAGGGCGGCAATAGAGGCCATACCACCGGTACAGTTGAACAACATCTCGCCCTCGGCGGCTGCCTCGGCAAAGGTCTTGAGTGTGATTGTGGGATAATCTACATGCCAAACCTTGAACGGTGAACTGCCGTAGGCATCCTTATCGTCCCGGCTAAGGGTGTGCTGTACGTCTCGCGTGCCCATTAGCACCTTGTGCCCCAGGCTATCCAGCTTGGCAGCGAGGGTGCGACCCACGATGCCTGTGCCAAAAATTGCTACTTTCATTTTAATAACTTTAGTCTTTGTTATATGCTTACAAAAGTATAGTTTTGGAAAAAAGGCTACAATAGGCTATCAAAAAGGGAAGTCCCTTTCCTGATTAACAATAATCAAAATCACTGCAGAAATGGTAATAAACGGGAATAAATACTGCTTTCGCCTACGCAACGAGGATTTCCACTGCGCCCTGGATATAACCATGCGCTACATAGGCGGTAAATGGAAAGCGGTGGTGCTGTGGTACCTGATTGGGGGTAAAAAGCGATTCGGTGAGCTGAAAGCCCATATACCCGACATTACCGACAAGATGCTCTCGCTACAGCTAAAGGCGCTGGAAGAGGACGGGATGATAACCCGAACGGTGTACGCAGAGGTGCCCCCCCGCGTGGAGTATGCCCTGTCTGCCGAAGGCGAGACGCTCATACCGGCCATACAAGCCATAGCCCAGTGGGGGCGAAACAAGGCAGAAAGCGAGGGAAAGCTGGTAAGGCTGGACGAGTAGGTAGCAGACGACGAGATGGGGGGGGCTTTTCGGGCCGGTTTCTCCGCCTGCGTCTTCTTATTGCGCACAAAAAGGGCTATACAAAAATGCCCCACAAGACTGTGAGGCATTTTCTGTACCGAAGGGGGGACTCGAACCCCCATGCCCGCGAAGGCGCACGCCCCTGAAACGTGTGCGTCTACCAATTCCGCCACTTCGGTAAGTGGAGGGCAAAACTAACAGGCCGTCCCGTATTTTGCAAGCCAATGGGGCAGAAAATTTACGCCAAAATAGCACCCCCCTTCGAACCCCACCATCGCAGCACCAGGCTGGAAGCGGCAGGCACGGAAAAAGAATCATTAGTATAAAACGTCGGTGGCAGATAGCAGGGCGCGTATCCGCTCTATCTGCTCCTTGTCAAATGCATTGTTTCGGATATCCAGCTGCTGCAGGCCCACCAGGCGCTCTATGCCATTGGGCAGGGTCTTCAGCTGGTTTCCCCGCAGGTTTAGCCGCTTCAGCTGGCCGAGTAGCACCAGGCTGGGTGGCAGCGTGGCCAGCACATTGTAGCTCAGGTCCAGCTCCTCCAGCATCCGGGCGTCTCCCAGGTTTTCTGGCAGGGCACCCAGGCGGTTGGTGGCTGCATTCAGCCTGCGCAGGCGGGGCAGGGTGAATAGCGTATTGGGCAGCGCACTTAGCCCGCTATAGTGCAGGTCCAGCTCCTCCAGGGCTGCGCAGTCGCCAATGCCCTCGGGGAGGGTTTTCAGGCGGTTGTGGCTCAGGTCCAGCTGCTCCAGCATCTGCCAGGCACCGATACAGAAGGGTAGCTCGTGCAGGCGGTTGTGGCTCAGGTCCAGCTGGCGTAAGAAGAGCCACTGGCAGGGGGCGTAAGGCAGAGACTCCAGGTAGTTATAGCTCAAGTTGGCATACTGCAGGTGTGCCAGCTCGCCCACCTCAGCGGGCAGGGTCTTCAGGTTGTTGTACGAAAGGTTGAGGTACTGGGTGTAGGTAAGTGCAGCTATTGCAGCGTCTAGCTCCCACAGCTCATGAAAGCTCAGATCCAGGTGCAGGCAGTAGCCGGGCTGTGGCAGGGCATCCTTTAGGCGCAGAAACTTCACCTGCGCTTCCAGCTGAGACTTGGACAGCAGCTGGGGCCCCTGGCCGCTGGCCGAAAGGAAAAGACCCGACAAGGAGACACACAGGATCCATTTATACATAGGGTAATAGGGTTTAGGCATCAGGCCCATTCGATGGGATAGCCCAGCTGCTCCAGGTGGCTCCAGAAAGCAGGGTAGGACTTGCCTACCACCTGGGGGTCTTCGATAGAGATGTGCGAAAAGCGGTTGGCCAGCAGGGCAAAGCTCATGGCAAAGCGATGATCCTCGTAGGTGGCCACCGGCTGTTTTACCTGCATTTGGAGGCTGGGATACACCAGCAGCTTATCGGATGTAGCCACGGCGTGCACCCCCAGTTTTCCCAGTTCGGCCACCAGGGCTGCCAGGCGGTCGGTTTCCTTACCCGGCAGGGTGTGCAGGCCCGTCAGCTCGCTGGTTTCGTCTGCCCAGGTAGCCAGCACCGCAAAGGTCTGTGCCAGGTCTGGCATCTGGCCAAAGTCATAGTCTAGCCCCCGCACCAGTATTCCATCTGTGCGCACATGCAGCTCCGAACCCTCGAAGCGGCAGTCCATACCCCAGCCCCGAAAAATCTCCAGTTGGTGTCGGTCTCCCTGCTTGCTGTGCGGGTGCAAGGTGCGCAGGCGCAGGTCGGCGGGCTTGGTAGCGGCCAGGCCCAGCCAATAGCTAGCCGCACTCCAGTCGCTCTCAATCGCATGCGCTGGAGGATTGCGCTGCCGTCCAGCCAAGGTGTATTGCATATCCTGCTGCTGCCAGTGCACGCCCCAGTCGGCCAGCAGGTCTAGCGTCATCTGCGCATAGCTCTTGCTAGCCAGGCTGGTGCAGTGGATGGTGCAGCCCACCGGCAGCACAGGGCCGAGTAGCAGTAGGGCCGAGAGCAGCTGGCTACTCTCTGTGGCATCGATGCGAAAGGCCGTGGGCTGCCAGCCTGGTTTACCCTTGATGCGCAGGGGCAGGTAGCCAGGTTCGCCCAGGTAGGCAATGTCGGCCCCGGCATCTTGCAGGGCCTCTACCAGCGGGGCTACCACCCGCTTGCGCAGCCGGTCTTTGCCATCCAGCAGGGTGGTGCCAGGCACCAGGGTGGCCGCAGCAGTGATGAAGCGCAGGGCCGTACCGGCCAGGCCCAGCTCTATGGTCCGTTCTTCGGCCTTTACCTCGCGCAGGCTGCCCACCACATTCAGCCCCCCATCCTGGGGCTCCATGCGCAGGCCGCAGGTGCGCAAAAAGTCCAGAAACACCCTGCTGTCGTCACAGTCACTCAGGTGCTCCAGCAGCATGGGGTAGGGCGATAGGGCCGCAAATAGCAGAGCCCGGTTACTCTCACTCTTTGAGCCGGGCAGGAGCACCTTGCCCTTCAGTTTTTTTCTGGGGTGTTTGTGTATTGTCAGCAGTTCCGGGTTCATGGGGGCAAAGTTACAAAGGTCGGGTATTCCGTTCCCAGAACACGCCGTCATAACCCTGGATGGCGGGTTGATCGGCTGCTATTTCCAGCCTGCGCAGGGCCCACAGGCAGTAGTCGGGCTCGGCCTCTATGGCCACAAAGTGCCGCCCCAGCTTGCGCGCCACTACCGCAGTGGTGCCACTGCCGGCAAAAGGATCGAGCACCCAGCCGCCAGGGGGGCAGCTAGCCAGTAGCACCTTGGCCAGCAGCTTTTCGGGCTTTTGGGTAGGATGGGGGGTGTTTTCGGGCATACTCCAGAAGGGTACGCTCAGGTCCGTCCACAGGTTGCTTGGGTGGGTATCGCGGTACTTGTGTTCCCCGGCCTGCTGCCAGTCTTTGGGCTGCCCCTGCAGCCGGTAGGGTGCACGCACCCGGCGCCTTAGTTTTACCTCGGATACCGAAAAATAGTAGTCTTCGCCGCAGGTGGCATACCACAGGTCTTCGCTGGCATTCTTCCAGTTTCGCCTGGCCCCCCTACCCTTCTCGCGTTCCCAGCTTATGCGGTTGCGGATGTGCAGGCCACAGGCAGCCAGGGCGCGGGGCAGGGCAGCTGCCGAACGCCAGTCTCCGCACAGGTACACGCTCCCCTCGGGCTTCAGGCACCGCAGCAGGGGCCGCAGCCAGCCTAGCACATAGGCCTCGTAGGCTTCGGCAGATTGGGCAGCGAAAGACAGGCTGCCAAACTGCTTGGGCTGGTTGTAGGGTGGATCCAGAAACAACACGTCCGCAAAGGCGGCTGGCAGGTGTGGCAGGGCCGATTCCAGGGTTTGGTTCCACAGGCTATCCTGCAGCTGTGCGGCCGGCAGCGGGGCTGGCAGCTGCTGCAGGCGGGGCTGTAGTCGCTGTACATCCGCCTCCGTTAGCTGTAGGGTACGGTTCCTGTGGGCCATAGGCATAGGCACAGCGGGCTATGCCACTAGGGCAAGATGCGGATACGTGGATAACGAGCCTGCAGCTCGCCCACCGGTGTGGCCAGGGGGTTGCCGCCCACAAACAGCAGCTGTAGCCGGGGCAAGTCTGTCAGGCAGCTGGGCAGGGCGGCCAGCTGGTTGTAGCTCAGGTTCAGGCTAGTGAGCTGGGGCAGGGTACCCGCTGCACACAGGCTGGGCAGCTGGGTCAGCCGGTTCTGGCTCAGGTCTAGCACCAGCAGGCGTGGCAGCTGCAGCAGGCTGCCGGGCAGGGTGGCCAGCTGGTTTCCGCCCAGCCCACACTGTGCAAGGGCACGCAGGCCCGATAGATCCTCGGGCAGAGTGGCCAGCTGGCAGTTGCTCGCGTATAGCTGCTGCAGGCCCGAGAGCTGGCCTATGCAGGCGGGCAGCTCTGCCAGGGGGTTGGCACTTAGGTTCAGCTGCGCCAGGGGCGCATCGCACAGGCTGCCTGGCAGCGTGCTTAGCTGGTTGTGGGCCAGCGCCAGCCGGCGCAGGTGCTCGGTGGGCAGGGTTATTTGTGTCAGCTGGTTGTGGTCGGCCTCCAGTTCTGTCAGCCCAGGCAGGTCGCGCAGGTCCAGGCTAGTCAGCTGGTTGTAGCGCACATCCAGGGTGCGCAGGCTATGCAGGCCGGCCAGATTGGGCTGCTCAGCCAGCTGGTTGCTGCTCAGGTTCAGGTGCACCAGCTGTGTATTGCCCTGCAGGCCCTGCGGCCAGGCACGCAGAGCGCAGCCCTGTAGCAGCAGGCTATCCAGGTGGACCGTATGCAGGTGCAGCTGGCCCAGGGGATTGCCATTCAGCTTCAGAATGACCAACTGTGCCTGGCCGCTGAGCAGCGCCTGGCTACCGCTCAGTTTATTCTCGCACAGGTCCAGGTGCCGCAGCTGGCCCAGCTGCACGAAGGAATCCGGTAGTCGGTCAATTTGGTTCTGCCGTGCCTCCAGGTGCCGCAGCTGCGCCAGGCTAGCCAAGCTGGCGGGCAGCTGGCTCAGCTGGCAATTATTAATGATCAGTTTTTCCAGCTTCTTCAGCTTGCCTACCCACTCGGGCAGGGTCCGAATGGGATTATTGCTCAGATTCAGGTATTTCAGATTCTTGAGCTTGGCCAGCTCTGGCGGTACCGCTGCCAGGTACTGGTCGCTCAGGTCCAGCTTCTCGCATTCCTTTCGGTGTGCCAGGGCCTGGGGCAGGTAGTGATACAGCTCCAGATCCAGGGTGGGTGCCTGTCGGGCGGGGTCGCTCTGGGCTTTCAGGGCAGCCGCCGGGATGCTCAGCAGGATGAGCAGTACCAGCTGCATGAGTCGCACAAATGGGGTAAAACGGGCAAGTGTGCGGGGGGGAGTGTGCATGCTACGAATATAGCCACTTTCGCATAGGCGGCATACACAGGGCCATCCGGTGCCTGGGCGCACACCCGCTTCTGTTACTGCCTACACCTTGCGAATACGATAGACAATGGGGATAGCCAGCAGGGCAGAGGCAGCCCCCACATAGCCCACCAGCTCAAAGTGGTAGAGGTGCCCATCGGCCCCCTGGGCAATAATGGTACCACCTATAAAGACAGCCAGGGCATTCACCAGCTCGCGCACCGCAATGTTCGCGCTCATAAAGCGGCCCCGCTTGTGGGGCTGTACGCTCTGGGTAATCAGGCTCATGACCGGTACCATGCGTGCCGAGCTGACCACCATGAAGAAGGCGGTAAGCACCATGGCATGCAGCAGGGGGGTGGGCCCCAGGTGGGTAACCACGAGCATGGGCAGCACTGTGAGCACAGAAGCCACCCAGAACACGCGTGCCTCTCCCAGCCTGTCGGCCAGGCGGCCTGCCAGGGGCATGCTGAAGAAGGTGCAGATGCCACCCACCAGGTACACATAGGCCAGATCCTCTTTGCTGATCCCCGCATTGGCCACATAGGAGTCTGCTATGTAGGGGATAATCATGAAAGACCCGATCATAATGGTGGCTATTAGCCCAAAACTGGGCAGATGGAGGGGGTCGCTCAGGATGCTCCAAAACTCTTTCAGACTCATGCTACTGGGCTTTTCCTGCTGCAGGTGGCGGCGCATGGGTGGCAGCCGCACAAGCGAGAATAGCAAAACAGGCAAACTAAGCAGTGCCAGAAAAACAAATGGCCCATGCCAGCCCCAGCGGTTGGCCACTAGCAGCCCCAGGGGCAGGCCCACAGCCGATGCTACCGAAAAACTGCCCATTACAATGCCCATGGCATAGCCGCGCCGCTCGCCAGGCACCTCATCGCCGATAATAGCGAGCACGCTGCTGCTAAGCAAGCCACCACAGGCACCGGCCAGGATGCGGCAGCCCACCAGCACCCCATAGCCAGGGGCCAGGGCACACCCCACTGTACTGGCTATAAAGCCCGTATAGAGGACGAGTAGAAAGGACTTCCGATCAAATCGATCGGCTATGTAGCCACCCAGCAGGCTGGCCACCCCTGCGCTAAACTGGTAGGCTGCCACCATCAGCCCAAACTGGCTACTATTGATATGAAACACCTCCTTAAACCGGGGGCCTAGCGGCATCACGATCATGAAGTCTACCACATGGGTAAACTGAATGAGCGCCAGGGTAAGCAGCAGGTACAGTTCGGCGCGGGGGGCGCGGCCAGAAAGGATAGAAAGCATGGAGGCTGTAACAGAAGATAAACGCGAATAAGTTTTCGATCCCAAAAATGCTTTCCCACAGGCCTCCTACCGCCGCTCGCTTGTCAGGCAGATACGCATACGAGATAGGGCACAGTCCCAAAAACGGCTCGTTAAAATCGCGTCAGAACAGGTTGTATCAAATGTTTTGCAACCAAGCTAGTCAATAGGTTGGGATTGTATACTAGTGCTATCCTGCTTTTTATAGGCTAGCTGTGCACATTCCGAGATGAGCATACCAATAGATGCGCGTGACCTCGATGGGGATCACGACCGTTTACTGGAATTCATTTCGCGTGCACCCCAGGCTGATGCTAGATGCGGTGGACGAACGTCTGCTTGCTTTTGAAAAGTTGGGTGATAAGCTCACAGCCAAAAATGGGGGCGTGAAGACCTAAGCTGTACAGGGGACAGCCAGCAGGGCCAAAGAAAGGAAGCGCAAGTGTTGCTGAAACGGTGCCTTTCCGAGAGGTGTTCCCGGGACTGGGGTGGCACTCGGGCCTACCCGGGATTTATCAAACTTGAGTAGTTGGTAGTGTAAACCAAAAGCATGCGCCCACACCATTCGGACCTGTCGTTACGCCCATGTTGCCACCTTGGGCAAGTACAAACTCATGGGCGATGGCCAACCCCAAGCCATAACTCTTGCCCCGCCCAGCAATGGAGAAGGTGGCAAAACGATCGAAGAGCTTCTGCCGTATATCCTCCGGTATATCTGGCCCCTGGTCGGTTACGCTAAACCGAAGGTGCGCCCCTTCCGTGCTAAACCCTAGTTGAATACTGCCGCCATCCGGACTATAGCGCAGGGCGTTACCCAATAGATTTATCAGGATCCAAAGTGTCTTTTCGGGGTCGGCCTGAATGAGATGGGGCGGATGGTCGGGCGGCAATAACATGTTGATCTGCCGCTGTGCAGCCTGGGTGTGTAGTGTAGTTACGGCCTCGCGCACCAGGGTCTGGGCTTCTATGGTCTGTGGTTTTAGCTGCACACCTACAGCCTCCAGCCTGGACATGTCGAGCAGTGAGTGTACCAGCTGCTGCATGCGGCTGCTCTCTTGCTGTAGGCGCTCAATTAGTTCTTGCTGCTCGCCATTCAGGCTGCCTATTCGGTGGTCTCTTAATAGTTGCAGGCTTAGCTGAAAGGTAGCAATGGGGGTATTCAGTTCGTGCGAAACAGTAGCCAGAAAATTGCTTTTGGCCTGGTGCGCCTGGTGCACCTCTGTTACATTATGAAGCACTAGTAGCGTGCCCAGATATTGCTGTTCCGGATTATCTTGCTGCAAGTTTAGGTAATGTTTTTCGGGGATGAAGTAGCGCGTTTTTCCATTCGCCTGCAATACTTCCAGCGGTTGCTGAGGCGCTTTTTTCAGGCTCCATAGCTCCCTAAAAAGGTCATTCTTTGCAGCCAGCTCGCTGGCATCGGCAGTGGCGAGCTGCTGTAGGGGGGGCAGGCCTAGGGCCAATGCCGCCACCGGATTGAAGGCCAATAGCTGTTGTTTGTGGTCCAGCAAGACCAGGCCATCGGGCATCGTTTTCAGCACCTCATGCAGCCGCATTTTTTCCTGCATCAGTTCGGCAAAGCTGCTTTGGCGATACACCTCCAGCTCCTGCGCCATCTGATTAAAGGTATGCGCCATCTGTCCCAGTTCATCTTTTCTGTGGGCATCCATACGGTGGTGGTAGTCTCCTCGCGCTATGGCTTCCATGCTCTCGGATATCTGACGTATGGGGGCCAGCACAGCTGGGGGAAAGTAGCTGAAGAAGAATACCAGCGACAGGATAACACAGCCAGCCAGTGTTATTAGCATGCGCCCATACCAGGTGGCCGTTTCTTGTGCTTGCACCTCCTTGGCCTCCAGTGCGTCCAGATTCAGGTCTTCTATATACTGCACCTCATGGGCTATACGGGGTAGCAGGGCTACATTGGGCTGTTTTTGATAATCAGAAAGCAATTGCTCTAGCCGGTACACGGCCGTTTGCTCACCCGGCTCAGTTATATTCTCGCTCTCCTGCTTGCTAGTTATCCTTAAGTGCCTCAGTACTTCTCTGTTCTCGGGGTTTTGGATTAGCCGTTCTACGGCATTCTGCATGGTGTGGGTGTAGCGCAGCGATAGCAGGTTAGCTGTCATACGGTTGGCAGCATCCTGTTCCAGCCTGTAGAAGGCAATGCCACCGGCTAGCATAACGATGAAGACAAGGCCGATCAGGATGCCAATACTCCAGTAGATTTTGGTTTTGAGGGTCATGGTTTTGCCAGAATAAGTAAATCAAAGGGGTGGGTATGGTCAGAGCTCGTAAGCTGCCTTACCAGGTCGCCCCGCCAGAATAGTTGCCAACGCGTGCGCCGTGTTTGGCCCAATACCAGCAGAGAAATCTGTTCTTTTTCGATATGAGCCAGGAGTGTTTGGGCAATGTTTTGGCCGGGCAGCGTCTGCACCTTGCCGCCCATTTCAGCTGCCAGCTTAAAGAGATTCAGCAGACTGCGCTGCCGCGCCAGGGCAATGGTATTGGGGTCTTCGCTCCGGGTTTGTACATACACAGCTTGCCATTCCGCGCCGTTCAGGCTAGCAAGCTGTGCCGTGCGGCGCAGCAGCCATTTGCCGGTCTGCTCGTTGGTACTGATACTTACGGCTATGCGCTGCGGGCCCACGCGCTGCGCAGTGGGCAGCAGCAGGTTGATGCGGCGGCTCACCACCTGTGCCGCCAGCTGTAGGGCCAGCCGCCGCAGCTGTAGCAGGTTGTCCTCCTGAAAGAAGTGGCCAAAGGCCTGCTCTGCCCTTCCAGCCTCATACACCTTTCCTTCCTGTATGCGCTGAAGGAGTTCTTCTGTACTCAAGTCTACGTGTACCAGTTGATCCGCCTGCTCTACAAACTGAAAAGGCACCCGCTCCTGTACAGGCGCCTGCACAATACGACTTACCTCGTCACTTAGGGTGTCCACATGCTGTATGTTGACAGCGGTGATAACGCTGATACCGGCATCTAGCAGCGCCTCCACGTCCTGCCAGCGCTTTTCGTGCTGGCTGCCTGGGGCGTTGGTGTGCGCCAGTTCGTCTACCAGTACTACCAGCGGTTTGCGGCGCAGCACCTCCTCCAGGTCCAGCTCTTCTATGGCCTTGCCCCGGTAGTACACCACTCTGGGGGGTATCTGTGGTATGCCGTTCAGCAACGTCCGTGTTTCGAGCCTGCCATGGGTAACCACCACACCTGCCTGCACATCCACCCCCTTGGCCAGCAGCTGGTGGGCTTCGGTGAGCATACGGTAGGTTTTGCCCACACCGGGCGCCATGCCCAGGTATACTTTCAGGTGGCCGCGGGCTCGTTTCTGCAAAAGGTTGCCAAACTCCATCATTCTATCTTGATGCTGAGGGCGGCCGTCAGCATCCAGCGGCGATTGGTGTCTTTATCTTTCTCGGGAAAAATGTCGGCGCCGGCCTGTAGGTAGCGTGCCTCTAGCCGCAGCATAGCCAGCGCAGTAGGCATATAGTCCAGGCCCAGGCTGCCGCCATACACTTCCACACCGGGGCCACTGGCCGTTGCACTGGCCAGGTTGGCTGCCTTCGGGTCGTTGTAATATTCTGCCCGTAGGCTGCTGCGCCATTCCTTGGCCCAGCGATAGCTTGTTATGCAGTTGGCCGTATGCCATAGCTGGCTATCAGGGTTCTTTGGTGCAATCTTGTCCTGCTGACTTCCAACATCGAATAAAGCCAGAATGCTAAACTTATCCGACGGTGCCCAGTAGGCATACAGGTCTACAAAATATCGCATACGGTTGCTCAGGCTGTCAGTAGTCTGTTCATTGCCCACATAGGTACTGGCATTCAACAGCAGTCGGTCGCCGTTCTTGTATTGCAGCTGACCTATAAAGGACTTGGCGTCGTTGGTTTCACGTATGTTTTGCCAGCCATTTACCATATAGGCATAGCCAGTTAGCCGCTCGCCCAGGGGCAGGGTAAGGCGTGCTCCGGCCAAGTAGTAGGGCGAATTTTCGGCCGAGAAGCTGCGGGTGTAGGTGGGCAGGTCGTGGCTCAGCGCCCCCTCGTAGCCAAAGGGCGAGGGCAAGATGCCCGCGTCCAACCAGATGCCATTGTGCAGGCGCAGGCCGCCATAGGCATCTACCAGATAGCGCAGTTCGGCAGGCTCGGCTGCATAGTTGGCAGCCATGTAGGTGCCAAATGCGGGGGTAGCCTGCAGGCGGTAGCGGTCTGCGCTGTAGGTCAGCTTCAGGGCCAGCAGATTCAGGTTAAAGTTGTTGTGCTGGTTGGCTACATAGAAGTAGGGGCGACTGCGGCCGAGTGTATGGCCTATGTCGTACCCATAGTAGCCATCCAGATAGGCACTTATGTGCAGGGTGCTGTCTTGTGCCCGCAGGGTAGATAAAATCAAAGCCAGGAAGAGGAAAACGCTTTTCATTTCTGTGATTTTAGCGGAAATTTCTGGTCGAGTGCAAGGTTTAGCTCCAAAACATTGACAACAGCCAAACCATATAGGCCCAGCAGAGGTTCTACCGTGTTTTGCGCAATGAGGGCTTCGATTTGGCCGGTCTTAGCACCCCGTGCTTTGGCAATACGGGCTGCCTGCAGGTGGGCAGCGTAGGGTGTCAGGTGGGGGTCTATACCGCTGCCGCTGGCTGTAAGCAGCAGGCTGGGGATAGCTATAGCAGATGTGCCGGGATTTTGTACCCAAAAAGTGTCGCGGGCGGCCTTTACGGCTGCCAAGTGATCGGGGTTGGTAGGGCCTTTATTGCTGCCGCCAGTGGCTGCCGCATTGTAGCCCACCGCCGAAGGTCTGCCATGGAAGTAGTGAGAAGCGGCAAAGGCCTGCCCTACGTTGGCAAAGCCTACCAGCTTGCCCCGATGGTACACCGGCGACCCAGCAGCCCGCTCCGGCACTAGGGTGCCTATGCCGAGGATGAGGGCCGGATACAACACCCCAAACACAAGCAGGGTGAAGAGAAACAGGCGAAGTGTGATGAATAGTGTGCGCATGGCATTAGAAGAGTTGAAGTACAAGGTCAATCAGTTTGATACCGACAAAGGGCGTGAGCAGGCCGCCCAGGCCATACACCAGCAGGTTGTACCGCAGCAGGCGTAGTGCACCTACGGGGCGATAAGCCACCCCACGCAATGCCAGGGGCACCAGTGCGGGAATAATGAGTGCATTGAAGATGACTGCGGACAAGATGGCGCTCTGGGGTGAAGCTAGCTGCATCACATTCAGCACCTCCATACCCGGTATGCTCACCATAAAGAGCGCGGGCAGGATGGCAAAATACTTGGCAACATCATTGGCAATAGAGAAGGTGGTGAGCGCCCCCCGGGTAATGAGGAGCTGCTTGCCTATCTCCACCACTTCTATCAATTTGGTGGGGTCGTTGTCCAGGTCTACCATGTTGGCCGCTTCTTTAGCAGCCTGGGTTCCGCTGTTCATGGCTACCCCCACATCGGCCTGCGCCAGCGCTGGTGCGTCGTTGGTCCCATCGCCCATCATCGCTACCATGTGCCCTTCGGCCTGTGCTTTTTGTATATACGCTAGTTTATCCTGTGGTTTGGCTTCGGCAATGAAATCATCCACGCCCGCCTTTTGCGCGATGTAGGCGGCTGTTAGGGGGTTATCCCCGGTTACCATCACCGTCTTTACCCCCATCCTGCGTAGCCGCTCAAAGCGGGCCTCTATTCCGGGCTTCAGTATGTCCTCCAGCTGTATCACCCCCCGCACCTGCTCATTCTTGAGTAGCACCAGCGGCGTACCCCCATTCTGGGCGATGGTGGCCACCCGCTGCACCACCTCCTGGCTCATCTCGTAGCCCGCCTTTTCGGCTTTGTGGCGCATGGCATCGGTGGCCCCTTTGCGGAGGCGTGTACCATCGGGCAGGTCTACACCACTGCTACGTGTTTCGGCAGAAAAGGGTACAAAGGTACCCGTGGTAGCGGTAGGCCTGGCTCCATTTCTCAGTGCCAGCTCCACGATGGACTTACCCTCGGGTGTCGTGTCTGCCAGGCTGGCTATCAGGCATTCCTGCACAAAG
Organism: Bacteroidota bacterium; assembly: GCA_021300195.1. Lineage (NCBI taxonomy): Bacteria > Pseudomonadati > Bacteroidota > Bacteroidota bacterium. The sequence continues at coordinate 38,174 of JAJTIE010000003.1, forward strand.
TCCTCTGCCGCCACTCCCGGCGCAGGCCAGAGCGCAGTGGCGCGCCTGTTGCCCAGGGTTATGGTGCCCGTCTTATCCAGCAGCAGGGTGTCTATGTCTCCGGCTGTTTCTACGGCTTTGCCACTCTTGGCCAGCACATTGGCCCGCAGGGCCCGCTCCATACCTGCTATGCCTATGGCACTGAGCAGGCCCCCGATGGTAGTGGGAATGAGGCAAACAAACAGGGCAATGAGTGAGGCTATGGAGAGCGCCGTATTGGCATAATTGCCGAAGGGACGTAACGTGACAGTCACTATGAGAAAGATGAGCGTGAACGATGCCAGCAGCAGGGTAAGCGCCACTTCGTTGGGCGTTTTTTGCCGTTTGGCTCCCTCTACCAGTGCGATCATCTGGTCCAGAAAGGTGTGGCCCGGTTCGCTGGACACGCGCACCACAATGCGGTCGCTCAGCACAGTGGTGCCCCCCGTTACGCTGCTGCGGTCGCCACCGGCTTCGCGTATCACAGGGGCTGATTCGCCCGTTATGGCGGATTCATCTATGCTGGCCATCCCCTCCACGATCTCTCCATCAGTAGGCACCATGTCGCCTTTCTCACAGACAAAGAGGTTGCCGCTTGAGAGGCTGGTGGCACTCACCTGGGTTTCGCTACCATCGGCAGCTAGCAGGCGGGCAGGGGTGTCGCGCCGTGTTTTGCGCAGGCTGGCGGCCTGGGCCTTGCCACGGGCTTCGGCTATACCCTCGGCAAAGTTGGCAAACAGCAGGGTGAGCAGCAGCAGCAGGCTGATGGAAACATTGTAGGTAAGTTCTGCAACAGGGCCTGTGGCCGTCACCAGGCCCATCAGCAGGGTGCCCACCCACACGGTGAACATCACCGGATTTTTGACCTGAACCCTGGGGTCCAGTTTGTAGACGGACGCCGCCAGCGCCTGGCGGGCTTGTGCGGCTGTAAATAGCTTGAACATAGCGGTGTTTAGATGAGGGTGAGATATTCGGCCACGGGGCCCAGGGCCAAAGCCGGGAAAAAGGCCAGCGCACTCAGTATGAGCACGACAAAGAAGAGCAGCAGGCCAAAGGTGAAGTTGTCTGTACGCAGAGAGCCTCCCGTTTCGGGCAGGGTCTGTTTGGCAGCCAGCAGCCCCCCTATAGCTACCGGCCCTATGATGGGCAGGAAGCGAGCCAGCAGCATGATAATGCCTGTGGCATAGTTCCAGAAGGGTGTATTATCGCCCAGCCCCTCAAAGCCAGAACCGTTGTTGGCTGATGAGCTGGTCATTTCGTACAGCATCTCGCTAAAACCATGGTAGCCGGGGTTGGCCAGCCATCCGGTAGCATCGCCTTGGGTAGCCTGAATGTGGGCCGCCAGCCCCGTGCCCAATAGTATCAGCAGCGGGTGCAACAGAAATACCAGTGCCGCCAGCTTGATTTCGCGCGGCTCCAGCTTCTTCCCCCACAACTCGGGCGTGCGGCCTATCATCAGGCCACCCATAAAGACCGCCAGCACCACAAATACATACATGTTCAGCAAGCCTACGCCCACACCGCCCCAAAAGGCGTTTACCATCATGCCCAGCAGCAGGAAGGTGCCGGAAAGTGCGGTAAAGCTGTCGTGCATGGCATTGACCGACCCATTGCTGGTGCAGGTGGTGGTAACGCCCCACAGGGCGGAGAGGCCCGGCCCAAAGCGTGACTCCTTGCCCTCCATGCTGCCGTCGGGCTGATAGATATCCATTTGGGCAAGTGCTGCATTGCCCTGCACCTCCTGGTACACGGTGGGCAGCAGCAGCAGGCACAGGTAGCCCGCCATCATCACCCCATACAGCATCCACCCCAGGCGGGGTCGGCCTATGTATCGCCCAAAAGCAAATACCATGGCCATAGGCAGCAGCAGGATGGCCATCCACTCCAGCAGGTTGCTGGTCACGGTGGGGTTTTCCAGTGGGTGGGCAGAGTTGGGGCCAAAATAGCCACCGCCGTTGGTGCCCAGCTGCTTGATGGCCACCATGGGGGCAGAGGGGCCACGTGCAATGGTCTGCGTGGCACCCTCTAGGGTAGTCGCCTGTGCGGCACCCTCCAGCGTAGCGGGCACGCCATCTACCAGCAGGGCCACAGCCAGCAGTATAGCCAGCGGGAGCAGTATGCGTGTGGCGCTTTTCAGAAAAAACACATAGAAATTGCCCACCAGACCATTGCGGCTCTGGGTTATGGCGCGCATCACTAGCACCAGGGCGGCCATGCCCGTGGCTGCCGATACAAACTGCAGGTAGCAAAACACCAGCAGCTGGGTGAAGTAGCTGGCCCCCGTTTCGCCACTATAGTGCTGCAGGTTGGTATTGGTCATGAAGCTGATGGCGGTGTTGAAAGCCTGATGAAAGGGCATGTTGGGTATGCCATCAGGGTTAAGCGGCAGGCTGGCCTGAACCATAAGGATGACCAGCGCCCACAGGAAGAATAAGCCATTCAGCACCAGCAGGGCCAGCAGGTTCTTCTGCCAGCTATGCTCGGCTGCGGGGTCTATGCCCGCCAGGCGCAAGAGGCGACGCTCTAGCGGTGTCAGGAAGTCGAGCAGGGTGCGTTCGCCCCTGTAAACACGGGCCATGTAGCGGCCCAGCGGGTAGGCGAGCAGGGTGGTAACTGCTAATAGCAGCAACAAGGAGAGGTAGAGCATGGCTAAAATCTTTCGGGGTAAATGAGTACGTACAGCAGGTAGCCCGATAGGACTATGCAGGTAATCAACAGGAATACATCCATACGACAGGTGGTTTTAGCACCTCCTTATTCAACCCTGTGCCAGCACTTACATCTTTTTTTTATTACATTGATAATCAATTAAATAAAGTAAAATATAGACCTGCGCCACCGCAAAAGACCTATCATATTGATAGACCCGATTCTCAGAATGATAAATTTCTAACCCTCTAGCTGGTACTTATCCAGCTTGCGGTACAGGGTAGCTATGCCTATGCCCAGTGCCTCGGCGGCTTTACTCTTGTTTCCACCACACAGTTTCAGGGTCTGTAGTATGTGCGCCCGCTCCAGCTCCTCTAGCCGCTGTGGCATTGCCGCTGTGGTGTCAGGGTGCAGCACATACACCGGCAGATGCTCGGGTAGTATTTCTGCTCCGGCCGAAACGATGGCGGCCCGCTCCAGGGCATTGCGCAGCTCTCGTATATTGCCCGGCCAGGGATACTGTTCCAGTATGGTAGCCGCCACAGTGGATATGGCCGAAAGGTGGTTACTGGCGTGCAAAAAGTGGCGTGCCAGTAGCAGTATGTCTTGCGTGCGTGCTCGCAGCGCAGGTAGGGCAATCTCAAATACTGCCAGGCGATAATAGAGGTCGGCCCTGAAAGTCTGCTCGGCCACCCGCGTGGGCAGGTGCCGGTGGGTGGCGGCAATCATGCGTGCATCCAGGCGCATTTCGGTGGTATCGCCCAGGCGCATGTAGCCGTTGCCATCCAGTACTCGCAGCAGCTTGGCCTGTAGGTTTAGGGGCATTTCGCCTATTTCGTCCAGAAAGAGGGTGCCGCCCTTGGCTGCCGCCAGCAGGCCGGGCTTGTCAGCCAGCGCCCCCGTAAATGCTCCTTTTTTGTAGCCAAATAGTTCACTCTCCAGCATCTCGGCCGGTATGGCTGCACAGTTGATGGCCACAAAGGGGCCACCTGCCCGGCTGCTACCCTGATGGATGGCGCGCGCAAACTGCTCTTTGCCGGTGCCTGTTTCGCCTGTCAGCAGTACAGTGGCTGCTGTGGGTGCTACCTGCCGGGCATGCGCCACCGCAGCGGCAAAAGCCGGTGCCCGGCCTACTAGTGCACCCCATCCCGTGGCTCCGGCAAGGTTGTTCGTCTGGCTGGCAGCCTGCTGTGCCGCCAGCGCCACCCGCTGTAGCAGCAGGTGCTCGCTGTCGCCCTTTACCAGATAGTCAAAAGCCCCGCGCCGCATAGCCTCTACCCCATCGGCAATAGAGCCCTGCGCCGTGAGTACAATAAAAGCCGAAGTAGGCGACTGCTTGAGCAGGACAGGCAGGGCCCCCAGCCCATTCCCATCAGGCAGCCGCACATCCAGCAGCACTACCTGCGGTCGGTGCTTCAGCAGCTGCTTTTTACCCACCTCCAGGCTAGCAGCCTCTGCCACCACATAGCCCTCCAGCGCCAGTATGCGGGCATAGAGGCTACGCAGGTTCGGTTCGTCGTCTATAATCAGGCAGCTGGTAGACATCCAGCACAAAGGTAGAGGGAATCCATATCTCCGCACCGATTGTAAGCCGCCTCCTTCTTCGGCCATTCCAATGAGAAACAGGCGTGAAGCCCGCTAGAGGCGCAACAGTCATGCATGTGTAAGTTCCGAAGTATGAAATTTCACCGAGAACTAGCTTGTCAGCCTGCTCAAACAACACGAGCAAGGCGTAGCCGTGGCCGACCTTTGCCGCTCATACAGGATACTCAGCCAGCCAGGTCGCGATATTGCTCCGCAAGGGTATCAGCCTTGTCGTAGTCCAGCTCAAACACATCCAGGCTGGCCAGGTCTCGAAAGGAAATGGCGGGCAGCGGGCCATCCAGCTCCGTCAGCAGCCGGGCTCCGGCCCCATCCAGGTTCAGGATCAGGTTGGGCAGCAGGGGCATCAGCCGCTGCACGTATTCGGCCAGGCCCGGGCTATAGTGCGTTGTGCCCACATCCAGGGCAACCGGGCACAGCTCCAGCCAGGCGCACTGGCTAGCCAGCTGCCGCAGGGCCGCTGGCTGGGGCAGCGGCAGGGTATCCAGGTTCAGGCAGCATATCAGCTGCTGGTGGTGCAGGGTCGCTGGCAGCGCCCCTGTCGGGCTATCCATCGTCAGCTGGATAAGGCCCTTGTACGCAGGACTGGCTTGTAGCCACGCCTCCGCTCCCGCATGGTCGGTGCCAAAGTCGAGCACAATCTCTGGGCCACTCAGCCAGTCGGTTATCTCGGCTATGGTGTCTTCGGCAAGCTTCCGTATATGGCCACGCTCCAGGCAGAAGCTTATCATCCCTGCATCCAGGGCCGCGCAGTAGCGGGCATCCTGTAGCGTAACAATGTGGTTGACCTTGATAACAGCCATGCTAGCCCTCCGCTTGACTCTTATACTCCACTTCCATGGTAAACTCCCGCTCGTCTACCTGCCCCAGGCGACGAAAACCATTCTGGTAGAACACATACTCGGCCACCGCGTTTTCCCGGGCTATGGAGGTTCGGATGGCTTTCACGTCGCGCTTGTCAAAGATGTATTTTTTTGCCAGCTCTATGGCCCGGGTGCCATAGCCATTGCCCTGCTCATATTGGTCGATCATGATCCGGCTGATCCAGTATACGCCCGCCCAGTAGGCCACAATCATCATGCCCACCAGGCGCTGGTCCTTGTAGATGCCCAGCACCTCGCTCTGTGGCTCAAACTTGGCCTGGGCAATGCTAAACAGATTGTCGGGGATAAACTTTTGCTGCTCCTCCTCTACCCGTAGGCTTAGCACGCGTTCCCAGTTGGCTATCGTTAGCGGTTCTATGCGGATCATAAGCTGCAAACTTACGGCTTTCGTCCTCATTCCTGCTACCTTTATTCGGGTAGGGCTGGGCAAAATACATGTACTTGGCCCAATAGCCACCCCGCACAGCCCACAGGCTGGCGCATGTGAGGCCAGAGTGTGTATCTTGCGTGCGTATTGTAGTCAAAAGCTCCATTTTTATGGCCAGAAACAGTATTTCGTACCCACAGCCCCAGGATGACCAGACGGTCTACAGCTGGACAGAAGCAGAAAAAGCAACCCTGGAGAAACACATTGCGAAGTATCCGGAGAAGCGCTCGGCCGTAATGCCGGCCCTCTGGATGGCGCAGGAAAAGTGGGGCTGGCTGCCCCAGGGTGCCATACAGCTGGTGGCCGATACACTTGGCATGAGCTTTGCGCAGGTGTGGGGGGTGGCCACCTTCTACACCATGTATCTGAAAGAGCACAAGGCACCCAACCTGCTGGAAGTGTGCACCTGCTTTAGCTGTGGCGAGTGTGGGGGCCGAGAGCTGTATGCCGCTGCCCGCCAGAAGCTGAATGTGAACGAAGACGGCGTAAGTGCCGATGGGAAAATCTATCTGCGCGAGGCAGAGTGCCTGGGGGCATGCGATAGCGCCACGGTGGTGCAGATAAACAACCGCCGCCTGCGCTATAATGTAGATGAGGCCCAGCTGGAGGCCATAATCAGCCAACTGCGCGAGGGGGAAACATTTGATTTCCAATCGGTTCCACTAGCAAAACAATAGACGATGGACTGGACACCCGCTGTACTGATGCTCTCAGACGGTACCGTCTTCGAAGGCAGGGCCTGTGGTGCCCTGGGTACTACTATGGGCGAATTGTGCTTCAACACCGGCATGACGGGCTACCAGGAGATTTTCTCAGACCCCTCTTACCTGGGGCAGATCATTACCATGACCACCCCACACATAGGAAACTATGGTGCTGTGCCCCAGGAGATGGAAAGCGACAGCCCGAGGGTGGCCGGTGTGGTGATCCGCAGCTTCAGCGAGCTGTACAGCCGGGCTGGCCAGGCAGAGAGCCTACAGGCGCATCTGGCCAGAAACGGAGTGGTGGGCATCTCCGGTATCGACACACGCTCTCTGGTACGGCACATACGCGAGCGCGGAGCTATGAACGCCATCATCTCCAGCGAAACAACCCACACCAAAACCCTGCTGACCCAACTGGCAGCCTGCCCCAGCATGGAGGGACAAGAGCTGAGTAGCAAGGTATCGACCCACGAGCCGTACTGGACCGGGCCAGAAGATGCCGCACTGCGCGTGGCAGCGCTAGACCTGGGCATGAAGCGCAGTATAACTACCTGCCTGACCGATCGCGGGCTGCGTGTAAAGGTATTCCCGGCAAAAACCCCGGCCCAAACGCTACTGGCGGAGGATGTAGCAGGCTTCTTCCTGAGCAATGGCCCGGGCGACCCGGCCATTATGGACTACGCAATAGAAACCGCCAAAAGCCTGATAGAAAGCCGAAAACCCGTGTTTGGCATCTGCCTGGGGCACCAGATCATTGCCCTGGCTGCCGGGGCCCAGACAGAAAAAATGCGCTTTGGCCACCATGGTACCAACCACCCGGTAAAGAATCTGTTAACCGGCAAAAGTGAGATAACCAGCCAGAACCACGGCTTTGTGGTGCGGGAGGAAAGCCTGAAACCCCTCCCTAACGTAGAAGTAACCCATAGACACCTGAACGACAACTCGGTGGCAGGCCTGCGCCTGAAGGATCGACCGGTATTATGCGTGCAATACCACCCCGAGGCTGGCCCCGGGCCGCATGATAGCCGGTATTTGTTCGACCATTTTGTGGAGCTGCTTGCAGCAGAGAAGCTGGACAAAACCCCCTAGCAGGGAGAACAAACTACCAGGGTCCTTATTCCGACCCGCCAGTCGGTACAACCCAATATTGAACTGCCCGGATCCACGGCGAACCGAGAACAGGGGCCAACTCAAAAACACAGGGGAACCCCGTGCAACCCTTGGCGACACTTAGCCGTACAAATAGCCGTAGGCGACAAACAAGCGTAGTGCTGCGGGGCGAATCTATTCTTTACAATTTATTTAAGGAAATCAGAAAAAAATTACGTAGCTTTGCCCGGTAAACTACCGAAAAGATCAGGTTTACTTCGATTTATCTATCAATGATACAGAAACGGTATACGCTTCACTTGCTTCTTCTTTGTGTGCTCTTCACCCACAAGGCATCTGCCCAGTTCTATAATGCGGGCGCTCCGATCCATGTCCAGTCTGGCGGTTCCATCTACGTGTCGGCAACCAATCTGGTGAACACCAGCAACGGAGCCAATGTAGGCACCGTGGACAACTATGGTGAGATCAGGATTGTAAATGGTGGATTCACGAACAGCAGCACCGCTACGGCCACGTTGCGCAACGGAAGCACCCTGCGCATGACCGGGAACTTTACGAATACCAGCACGCTGACGGCCGAAAACACCAGCCTCGTGCATTTTGACGGCGCCGGGGCCACAACCCCAGGCGTTCAGCAGGTGAGAACCAACCTGGCCGCCTCTGCTGTGATGGCAGCTGCCAGCCTGCCCGCTACCAACGTATTTGGCCGCGTGCTACTCACAACCCCCGGGCTAGATATGAGCGGCGTGGCTGGCCAAGCCCTGGCTGTTACCGACCACATCGACTTCAGCAACACTGGCATGCAGGCCAATATTATTGACCTGGGCGGGAGCGACCTGGTACTAGGCCCCAATGCCAGCTACAACAACAGCATAGTGGACATACCCGGTGCCGCAAGCCCGAATGCAAACCACCAGCGAGAGATGGTTGTAGGCGGCGATATCGTGCACTTCACCTCTGCAGGCCGCACCCTGTACCAGTTCCCCCTGGGGGGTACTAACGGCCCCAGCGGCCGCACCTTGCAGTCACTAAGGATTACCACCAGTGGGAATGTAACTCCAGACGTGGACCGCTTTGTAGCCAGCTGGCAGCCTGCCAAGATGCCCAACATAACAGTGTCAAACTGCCTGAGCACCGACAATCAGCTGATGCAATGGACCGGCACGTGGGCCTGGGAGGCCTTTCGACACAATACCGGTACTACAGCCTCTGTTCCAGCCCTAACCGGGGGACGTGAATACAACATCAATCTGAGATCCGTAGACGCAAACACGGGCGGGAACGCTGCCGGGACGGTTATTGTGCACGGCACTACCGCCATACCCACATCTGTACCTGTCAGTAGTATCGCCCACTGTACCCCACCCGATCCTTATGATCTTTCGTCTCAAAATCCGATGACAAGCTTCAGTTCTGGTGCAGGCTATACCATTAGCCCCACACCTCTGCCTGTGGAGAACCTGAGGCTACGTGCCAGCGAAGCTGGAGACTTTATCAGCCTGAACTGGAGTACCAGCAGCGAGATAAACAGTAGTCACTATATTCTGGAGCGCAGCCTTGATGGACTAAGCTACACAGCCGTATCGCAAAACATTGCTGCAGCCGGGTTTACAGATAATGCCAGCTTCTATAAGCACAACGACCATGGCGTTTCTTTCAACACCACCTACTACTACCGTGTACAGCAGTACGACCTGGATGGAGCTTCTTCTACCAGCAACGTGGTGCAAGCCATGCTGACGGCAGGGAATAACGGTTTCCGGGCCAGCTTTATGCCAAACCCTGCTACCAACACCCTGCGCCTGAGCGTATTCAGCCCACGGGCCCAGACCGTAACTTACCGCATGTATGATTACAGCGGAAAGCTGGTGGTAACCAACACCCTGGAAGTAGAGCAAGGAAGCAGCACGGTAGATGCCAGCCATGTACTAAACCGACTAGCCACAGGCACCTACGCCATTGTACTGGAAGCAGGTGGAGAGCAGATTCACCAGCGCCTGGCACACATGAAAGGCGAGTAGGTAACTAAAAATATCTCGTCATTAAGCGAGGGGGGTCGGAATATGTTCCGGCCCCCCTCGCTTTTTATAGAGCGTTGCATTCCAAGGGCCCCTATTCCGAGCTACGATGCGGCATACTGGGAACAGGGTCTGAGAAGAATGCCAGCAGACTGACAGACCGGGTGTCATATCCGAAGCATACACTCCCTTCACCCAGAACACAAAGAACATAACAAGGCATCCATGCCAGCCCAAGCAGGGCTCGGACTAGCCATACAAGACCAGCCAGAGTCTGGCGGCATAGGGGGCCAGTTCCCGTCTCCTCTCCACCCCACCGCCCAACATAAAAAGTTGAACGTGTAAAAAGCAGGCACCGCACTACTGCACCCAGACGGGCACAGGCCAATTAATCCCCCCCCGCCGCCACCACCCGGCAAAAGGCACTAACTGAAGTCCGCGGATAGACTATGCATTGAAAGGAACATGCCAGTTGCCAGGGAGCTTATTCGCTCGAGACAAGGAACCCTCCAGAACAGAAGTTGGGACAAAAACGAGGGCGAGAGAAAAGGCCAAACAGAGAAAAGGGTAAGCGGAACCGCCTACCCCTTATTTAGGTCTTTATTATACGCTTATCTACTCTCTCCTTCGAGTGAGAATGTCAGAACCCAGAGAACGGGAATGGAGAAAAGAACCTCGCCTTATTCCGCAATCGGGTCTACGTGTACGTACTTGCGTCCCTTACGCTCGCTGAAGTTAACGGTTCCGCTGGCCAGGGCGAAGAGGGTATGATCCCTGCCCACGCCCACATTCCGACCGGCATGTGTGGCGGTGCCCCGCTGGCGGATCAGGATATTGCCTGCCTTGGCATATTGGCCACCAAAGAGCTTAACACCAAGTCGCTTGCTCTCGCTCTCTCGACCGTTTTTACTACTACCTACGCCTTTCTTGTGTGCCATGACGAATAAAGGGATTAAGCGTTGATTGCTTCGATTTGAATTTTGGTCAGGTACTGACGATGGCCGTGTGTTTTCTTGTAACCCTTGCGGCGTTTCTTTTTGAAAACCAGTACCTTGTCATCTTTCAGATGACTCAGCACCTTTGCCTGCACAGTGGCACCCTTTACATAGGGTTTTCCAATCTGTACTTTATTGCCATCGGCAACCAGCATCACATCTTCCAGGGTAAGCACCTCGCCCTCCGCCTGAGGCAGGCGGTTGACATACAGATATTGATCTGCACTTACTTTGAATTGGTGACCAGCGATTTGAACTACTGCAAACATTTCTGGATAATTGAGCCTGCAAAGATAGGACATGTCGCGCCGAATCAAAAGCATTTTAAAATAAAAAACTTGGGAAGTTTGCACCGGGCGTGCTTATCTTGAGTGCATGGAACAGGATTTTTCTTTTTTGAGTGAGGCCGACGTGGCCAATGCCGACGAGCAGCACCTGGAGGCCTACGCGCAGCGCCTGGCTGCGGCCTTTGAGGCAAAGCCCACTGTAGCACTTGCGCAGGAGTGGCTGCGGGCGCAGCTGGCCCTGCGCAGGCCCGAGGTGCTAGCCAACTGCCTGGAGCGAGTGCGCAGCTGGCTGGACGAGATCCTGGGCCTGAAAACGGAGGAGGAAGCGACTGAAGACGAGTTGCTGCTGCTCATCCAGTGGAACGAGACGACCCTGCTGTGGTACCGGATGCAAGCCCGCCTGTCCGATAAGTTTGAGGAGCTGGCCTACTACGAAGAGATCCTGCACCATACATCCGCCCGCACCGAACCCAGGCTGCGGCTGGCTGGCCACCAGGCCCGCATACGCCTGCTGTGGGCCTGGCAGCTGTGGACGCAGCAGCGCCGCCAGCTGGGGCTAGGCCACAGCCTGCCCGCCGAGGTGGAGGGCTGGCTGGCCCAGCAACAGGCAGCCTGCGAAACCGAGGCCCGAGCTGAACTGGAAGCCTGGCAGGCCGAGGGAGAGCTACCGGCAGCCTTTGGCCTAAAACGGGAACTGGCCCTGCACCTGATGAGAAATGACAAACCGAATGAAGGCCTGGTGCGGCTAAAGGAGCTGGTAACAGACTGTGGCCTGCTGCCAGACTACCACGCTGGCATGCTCGGAGAGCGGCTGGAGGAGCTGGGCGAGATACTGAGCCAGTATGGCAAGGTGGAGGCTGCCCAGCGCTACCTGCACCAGGCACTAGCGGCCTACCAGGAGGCAGGCGAGGAATGGGAGGTGCACGCCGCCCAGGTGGAGAGCAGACTACAGGAGCTGGCACGGTAAAGATACGCCACTCAGCACGCCCTACTCCACCAGGAAGCGAAACACCTGCCTACCTTGGCGCAGCAGGTATAGGCCCCCAGCCAAGGGGTTAGGGGACACATACCGAACTGACCCTTGCGCCCCACTATCACCCTGCTATCACCCTGCTATCGCGTGTGGTGTGGAAGCTGTACCAGCTGATGCGCCTACGGGTCTGCCCGGCTAAAAGGGCGACGCAAAATCTGCCAGGCGTGGATTACGCAGGTCTTTTTCGCTCAGGATGGGCGCTTGCACCTCCCAGTCTATAGCCAGGGCGGGATCGTCCCAGGCCAAGCCGCCCTCGCTGGGCTGGTGGTAGTAGTTGCTGCACTTGTAGTAGAACAGGCAGTGCTCGCTCAGCACACTGAAGCCATGGGCAAATCCCTCGGGCACCAGCAGCATATTCATCTTCTGGCTGTCGAGCACCACCGCGTATGCACGCCCATAGGTGGGCGAGCCTGTGCGGATATCTACCACCACGTCCTTTACCTGCCCGTGCAGGCAGCACACCAGCTTGGCCTGGGCGTGGGGCGGCGCCTGAAAGTGCAGGCCCCGCACGGTGCCCTGTGTGCTGCGGCTCAGGTTATCCTGCACCCAGGTGTGCCCGCCTAGCAGCTCGCGCCACTCTTCCAGGTTGAATAGCTCCAGGAAGAAGCCACGTGCGTCTCCAAATACACGGGGTTGTAACTCAATCAGGTCGGGGATGGGGGTGGGGATGATTTCAGGCTTCATGAGTGCGTGTTATTATGAGTCTAAAGCGCTAGTATTTGTGGGTAGGTAGTTCCGTAGGATCCATACTATCTGACGTGCCTTCCCGCTTCCTATTCGCGATTTCGTGAGGAATTCTTCATTGATCTGTGGTCCGATGTCTGTGTTTCAGGTTTATCAGCTCTATCCCGTTCTGGGTCAGACTATCCGCTTTCCCCTATAGCCGCTAAGCGTTGATAACCGTCTGGCGGAAGTACGCCAGGGTTTTTTCCAGTCCCTCTGCGCGGTCTACCCTGGGCTCCCAGCCTAGTAGGGCTTTGGCGCGGCTAATGTCTGGCCTGCGCACCTTGGGGTCGTCGGCAGGCAGGGGCTTGTAGGCTATCCGGCTTGTGCTCTCGGGCACCAGGCGCAGCACCTCTTCGGCAAACTGCTTGATGGTAATTTCGGCAGGGTTTCCGATGTTTACGGGCTCGGTTTCATTGCTCATCAGCAGGCGATAGATGCCCTCTACCAGGTCGTCCACGTAGCAGAAGCTGCGCGTTTGGCTGCCATCTCCAAACACGGTGAGGTCTTCATTGCGCAGAGCCTGGCCTACAAATGCGGGCAGGGCGCGTCCATCATCCAGGCGCATGCGGGGGCCGTAGGTATTGAAGATGCGGATGATGCGCGTCTCTACCCCGTGGTAGCGGTGGTAGGCCATGGTGAGTGCTTCCATGAAGCGCTTGGCCTCATCGTACACACCCCGAAAGCCGATGGGGTTTACATTGCCCCAGTAGTCCTCTTTCTGTGGATGCACCAGGGGGTCTCCGTACACCTCGCTGGTGCTGGCCACCAGCACGCGAGCCTGCTTGGCACGGGCCAGGCCCAATATCTTGTGCGTACCCAGGGCACCCACTTTCATGGTCTGTATGGGTAGTTTCAGGTAGTCTATGGGGCTGGCCGGGCTGGCAAAGTGCAGGATGTAGTGCAGCTCGCCCGCCACATGCACATAGTTGGTAATATCGTGGTGTACAAACACAAAGTCCTCGTGGGCAAAGAGGTGCTCAATGTTGTTCAGGCTGCCGGTAATCAGGTTATCCATGCATACCACAGCAAAGCCTTCGGCCAGCATACGGTCGCACAGGTGGCTACCCAGGAAGCCGGCGCCGCCGGTAATGAGCACTTTCTTTTTCATGGGATGTGGGGAATAGGCGGTAAAAATAGCAAGCTTCGGCCAAAGCACACCTATTGTTTCGTGTCGGTTGGGGATTCAGCACCCGGTACGCGCCTTACCAGATGAAGGCCAGGCTTGCTAGCCAGGTACGGCCTGGCATGGGGAAGGCGCGAATAACGGCGTAGGACTCATCTAGCAGGTTTTGTCCACTCAGGCCCAGCTGTAGGTAGTGGGCTTGGCTAGCAGCCGGCAGGGGGTGGGTGTAGCGCAGCCAGGCATCCACCAGGGTGTAGGGGGGCAGGTAGGTAAGGGCGGATGCCTGCAGGCTGCTGAAGCGCCAACCCACATGGCTAAGCTGCCCCCCTGCCGAGATGCGGCCATAGGTGGCAGTGATGCCCATGCGGATCAGCTCTTGGGGGGTGTAGGGCAGCAGAGCCCCATCGGACACCGACCGGTCTCGTGCCTCCATCCGGGTATAGGTGTAGTGCAGCTGCCAGTGGCGGCTGGGGTTCCACTCCGCAGCCAGCTCCAGGCCCAGGCTTTCAGTCAGGCCCAGGCCCAGGGTGCTCCAGCGCACGGGCGATAGAGGGATGCTCACAATCTTGCTGCGGGTTTCATTCACAAAGCCCGTTAGCTGCACAAACCAGCGCGGGTGCTTCAGGGCCAGGCCCAGGTCCAGCTGGCGGGTGTGCTCGGCCTGCAGGCTGGGGTTGCCAAAGTTTCGGAAGTACAGCTCGTTGAAGGTAGGTAGCCGGTAGCCGCTGGTACCGTGTGCAAATACGCTCTTTACCAGCTGCTGCCCCCGGCTCAGGCGCAGTTCCAGGCTCAGGTTGGGCAGGGGTCCGTAGTCGGTGCTGCTGTTGTGCCTGTAGCTCAAGCGATGGCTGAGCAGCCAGGGGCGTTGCGCCTGCCCTATCTGGCTTAGCCCCTGGTAGGCCAGGCCCAGGTTGGCCTGGATGCGCTGCGTAGTGGGCAGGGCTGCCTCTGCGTCGGCCAGGTTATTGCTGCGCAGGTGGTCATACTGCAGCTGCGCCACGGCCTGCAGGCTGTGCAGGCTATGGGCTGTAGCCTGGTATTGCCAGCTGTAGTCGGCCTGCGCCAGGTAGTTCTGGTTTTGGTACCACTGGTCTGGCTGCACATTCATGTTGTCAAACTGCTGCTTAGCACTGAGTGCCCCGCTACGCCTCCACCTGCCGCCCTGGGGAGCCGATTGGTGCCTGTACTGCAGGTAGTGGAAGAGCAGATCCTGCTCCAGGCGGGGCCCACTGGTGCTGGGCTGCACGCCTTTCACAATCGGCTGTGGAATGTTTTGCCGGTTCCGGTAGCCTAGCCCCAAGTATTCCAGGCTAGCCTTTTCCGACAATAAGTAGCGGTAGCGTATCAGGCCCTGCTGGTTTTGGTACTCGGCGTGCTGGCGGGTACCCGTGGCCTCATCCAGCCGGTAGGGATAGTTGTCTTGCGCAGTGCTGTAGTGGTAGCCCAGGTCCAGTTCGTGGCGGGTTCGGGTGCGGTTCAGGCTCAGGGCTGCATCTCGGGCACCGTAGCTGCCTGTAGCCAGCTGCAGCTTCAGGCGGTTGTGCAGGTTGCCCGTTTGTAGGTCCACATTGCCGGCCTGGGCATTCTGTACCAGCCCGCCGGCAGTACTGCGCACCTCCACCCGGCCAAAGGCCGAGAGATAAAAGTTAGCCAGATTCACCACCCCCAGCTGGCTGTTGCTCAGCGGAATACCGGCTATGCTAACCGTTGTCTGGTTGGTGGCAAAGCCCCGTATGCTCAGGGTTTTGATGCCCCCATGGCCACCATAGTCTTGCAGGTAGGCCCCCTGCAGGCCCTGCAGAGCGGCTGCCAGGCCCAGGCCTGCGGTGGCAAAGTTGCCCAAGCTGTCGGCTTGGTATTGCAGGGTGCCATACTGATTGTAGTAGGCGGTGCGGGTGCCAATTACCGTCAAGCCCGGTAGCACCAGGGTAGCGCTGTCTTTCTCTGCCCCGGGGGTCTGCGCCCTGCCCGATGCCAGGCAGCCTGCCACTGCCAACAAAAAAACAAGATGAGTCAGCCCACACTTTCCCCCTGGCGCGTTGTGCCCGATGCGCAGCCCAGCATTCATGCTGCCAAGATACGGCAACCACGTGCCCCGAAGTTCGTATATTGGCTCCGCATTCAATGTATCGCATATGTTCTACGCACGCACGCTCCTGCTTGTCCTTTTGCTCAGCCCGGTGCTGTTTCAGGCCTGTAGTCGCGACGAAGATGGGCGGACAACGGTCAATCTGTTCTCGCTGGAAGACGACAAGCGACTGGGAGAGCAGCTGGCGGCAGAAATAGCGGCAGACCCGGCAACGTATCCGCTGCTGGATCCGGCCGCCTACCCCACGGCTTATGCCGAGCTGGAGCGGATCAAGGCCGCGCTGCTGAATAGTGGAGCGGTGAAGTACAAAGATGAGTTTGTGTGGCAGCTGCGTATTATCCGGGACGACAGTGTGCTTAATGCCTTTTGTGCCCCGGGCGGATACATCTACGTATACACGGGGCTCATCAAGTTTCTGGACAAGGAGAGCGAGCTGGCCGGGGTGCTGGGGCACGAGATAGCCCATGCCGACCTGCGCCACACCACCGATGCCCTGACCCGCCAGTATGGGGTGCAGCTGCTGTTCGACATTGTGCTGGGCAACAACCAGGGTGCCATAGGCCAGCTGGCGCAGGGGCTGCTGGGCCTGGGCTATAGCCGCGGCAACGAAACCCAGTCTGACGAAGCCAGTGTGCGCATGCTGTGCGCTACCGACTGGGAACCCACCGGCACGGCGGGCTTTTTCCAAAAGCTGATAGACGAGGGTGCTGGCGGGGGCGCCCCTGAGTTTCTGAGTACCCACCCGAACCCCGACAACCGGGTCTCGGACATCAACGCCAAGGCCACCGAGCTGAACTGTCCGCCCGGCGAGGGTTTTGCCACACGCTACGAGATGCTGAAGGCTGCCCTACCCTAGGGGATAGCGGCAGCGAGCCGTGGGCTGCCCCGCTTGGATGTGCCCCCATGCCGTAGGAGTTTTATTCGGAGGTTTTGGGGTCGCCCTTATGCTTTACCACCAGCATACTGATGTCGTCGCTATTGGGCGTGCCTGCCCCAAATGCCTCTATGAGCCCAAGTATATCGTCCACGATTTCCCGGGCGCTCAGGTGCTTTATCTCTTCCAGCCGGTGCTGTAGGCGCTCAGCACCCAGCAGCTCCTTATCGGCATTCTCCTGCTCCACCACGCCATCGCTGTAGGCAAACAGTACATCGCCCGGATGAAAGCTGGCAAAACCTACCTCATACGTCTCTATAGGGAGGATGCCCAGGGGTATACTTCCCTTGTTCAGCTCCTCCATCCCACCCTCTGTCTTTAGTAGAAAAGGGGGATTGTGTCCAGCATTGATGTATTCAATAGAATTATCGGTCAGGTTGATCTTGCCGAAGAAGATGGTTACAAACCGCTCATAGTGTGTGAGGCGTGCTATGGCCTGGTGCAGGCGGTGCAGGATGACGTAGTAGGAGGCATCTGTCTCGATCAGGGCCCGCAGGTTTGCCTGTATGTTTGCTACTAGCATGGCGGCAGCTATGCCCTTTCCGGCCGCATCGGCTATGCAGACAAAGATCTCATCGTCTTCGAGGATAACCAGATCGTAGAAGTCGCCCGCCACCTTGTAGTGGGCAATGCAGCGGCCATGTATATCCAGGTCCTCCAGCAGGTCAAAGTCTGACGGCAGGCTGTCTTGCTGTATTCGGCTAGCCACATCTAGCTCATTCTGGATGCGCACCTGCTGTTTTTTTTCGTCAAAGAGTCGGATTTTCTCCAGGATGATGATCATGAAGCTGCCCACTGTCTCGATAAAGATCAGGTCATTCATCACCTCGGCATCCGATTCGGCAAAGTCTGCTATCAGCATCCAGGCTATAGGCGCGTCGCGGTTGCTCCCCAGGGGTACTGCATATTCCACCCCCATTGCCAGCAGGGGGCCATCTGCTATGCGGGTGGCTTCTCGTATGCCCTGTAGCCAGGTGCCGGCATCGGGCTGTGGCGGGTCGAAACCGAAGTTGTACTCCACCTTCAGCTTCTGGTCGGCCAGGCTTACAAACAGCAGGCGCTCTACGCCCAGCTGCCTGCGTATGGTGCTTACCACCTTCTCCATTACCTCCTGCTCCGAGCTGCGCGGCGTTACCGACCGAACCAGCTCCAGCATGGCCTGCGCCTCCTGCCGCTTCAGCTTCAGCAGTGTGGTGGGGTCGGTGGTATTATACTCGTTCTCTGCCCGCATGCCTGGTACAAACATCGGCCAATCAGTGCGCCCGCGGATCGAGCGCATCTCTAAGCCCAAGGGCTACTAAGTTAAGCGAGAGGATCAACATAGCAATGCAAATACCCGGAAAAACCGCCAACCACCAGCCGTGATCAAACAGGATGAACGCATATCCTTCCTGGATCATGCCCCCCCAGCTGGGCGTGGGGGGCGCAATGCCCAGGCCCAGAAAGCTCAGCCCTGCCTCTAGCAGGATAGCCGTGGCAAAACTGCTGCATGCCAGGATGATGATGGGCCCGGTCATATTCGGCAGGATGTGGTGCCTCAGCACCCGCAGATGGCTGTAGCCCAATACACGTGCAGCCTGTACCCAGGCCTGCTGCCTCAGGCCTAGCACCTGCCCACGCACCACCCTCGCCAGGTCTATCCATATACTCAGGGCAATGGCCCACACCAGCTGCTGCACGCCCTTGCCCAGCACATAGGCCAGGCTGATGGCCAGCAGCAGGCTCGGCAGGCTCCAGATGACCGTCATACCAAACTGTATACCCCGGTCTGCCCAGCCACCCAGATAGCCGGCCAGGCTGCCTAGCCCCACACCCAGGGCCAGGCTGGCGGCTACGGCTAGCAGGCCGATGCCCAGGCTAACCCGCGTGCCCAGCAGGATGCGGCTCAGCACATCGCGGCCAAAAGCATCGGTACCCAGCCAAAACCGAACCCGTTCGATGCGATACGCCTCGCCGGGGGCCAGGGGGCGCTGCTCGGGCTGCCCCTCCAGACCCGTGTAGTGCAGCTGGCCCTGCTGATGGCGTACCGTGGGCGTGTAGACCGGCAGGTAGGTGGCCCCGTCTGTGGTGCCCTGCCACCAGCGGGTCAGCAGGCCCTCGCTGGGGGTAGCTGCCGGGCGATACACCACCAGCAGGATGGCCTGGCTGCCAGGCGGGCGCTTGGCCAGGGCCGGCAGCTGCCGGTTGGCCGCCGTGCTGGCATCGGGCAGCAGTAGGTAGCCCAGCAGGCCAGTAAGCCCAAACAGCAGCAGCACACCCAGGGCCAGTAGCGAAAGGGGGTTGTGCCGAAACCTGCGCCAGGCTATGGCCGTGGGCGAGCGGGTGGAACCTGGCTCGCCAGGCAGGTTAGGCCCGGCCATTATGCTTCATCAGCCCCTCCCGTGTGGCCAGGTAGTGGTAGGCGCCCATGTCGTCCGCATCGTGGAAAAAGGTGGGCAGGTAGTCTTGCGCCTGCTCGTCAAAGGCCATAACCTGCACCAGCCGCCTGGCAATCAGCTCCTTCAGCTCTGCACCCACAATAGCCGGGCTGGCTCCTGCCTCGGCCACAATGGTCTCGAAGGGCTCTACAAAATACAGGGAGTCCAGTATGCGAAACTGGAGCTCATTCAAGTCCGGGGCTGCTTCCATCTTGTGTGCAAAATACGGCGATACAACCCGTAACCAAAAAATGAATATCTGCCAGGGTGCGGAAAATAGCCGCGCGGACTAAAATATTCTCGATCAGAATTTGGTGCCTTCGTAGCCACTGTCTATCTTTGCCCCTCTTTCGAGCATTGTTCGATAAGAGGGAAATGACTCCGTAGCTCAGTTGGCTAGAGCATCTGACTTTTAATCAGAGGGTCCTGGGTTCGAATCCCAGCGGAGTCACCACACACAAAAGCCGATCTTTTACCGATCGGCTTTTTTTGTGCGAATCCTGTGTATGTGCCCGTACACGGCTTATGTTACAGAGATGTTCCCGGCTTTTGTACCGGGGCTTGGCAGGCTTTGTTTAAGGCGATTTTAAGCCTGGCTTCAGGTTCCGTTAAGGCAGTAATCAGATATTTGAAGCAAAATGGTACCCTGACATGAGGATCTTGGTAGTAGAGGACGAGGCAGGCATAGCTGCCTTCCTGAAACAGGGGCTGGAGGAAGAAGCCTATGCCGTGGATGTATACCCCGATGGCAGGCAGGGCCTGGACATAGCCCTTAGCGGGGTGTATGACCTGCTGCTGCTAGACTGGACCCTGCCCGGGCTGAGCGGACTGGAGCTGTGCCGCAGGTTCCGAAAGGAGTTTCCGCATACGCCGGTTATTTTCCTCACAGCCCGGGATACCGTGCAAGAGGCCATCCTGGGCCTACAGTCTGGGGCGAATGATTACATCCGAAAGCCCTTCCACTTCGACGAGCTGCTCGAGCGAATTCGTGTCCAGCTGCGCCCCCAGGCTGGCGGGCACCACTGCTTCAGCCTAGGAGACATCAGCCTGGATGCCGAGGCACACCGGGTGGAGCGCGGAGGCGAAGAGATTCGGCTTACCCGCAAGGAGTTTGCCCTGCTGGAGTACCTGCTGCGAAACAAGGGACGGGTGTGCCGCCGAACCCGCATCATGGAGCAGGTGTGGGACATACACTACGAGGCCAACACAGGTGTGATAGACGTATATATTAATGCGCTGAGAAAAAAACTGGGCCTTACCCAAGAGGATGAACGCATCCAAACCATACGGGGGGTAGGATATATGGCTGTAGAACCATGAGTATCCGGCTGAAAGACCGCGTGGCCCTGTACTATATGGCCGCCACAGCCCTGCTGATGGCGCTGGCATTTGTAGCGCTCTACCTGGGTGTACGGCACGCCGTTATCCGAAACCTGGATGAGCTGCTGGCCTACGAGGCAGAGAAGCACCTGGCAGAGGTGGAAGCAGGGAGCACAGGCCTGTACTTTCGCAACCGGCAGGAGCTGGAGGAGCGAGAACACCGCGAAATCCAGACAAACCCCATCTTCATCCAGCTGATGAGCACCAAGGGAAAGGTGATGGACAGATCGCCCAACCTGAAGGAATACTTCCTGAAACTGGACACCCTGGCACGGCAGCGCTACCGAAATGCCGAGCTGGGGCACACCGCCATACGCCAGATACAGGTGCCCGTGCTACAGCAGGGGCGGGTGCAGGGCTACCTGCTGGCGGCTCTGTCTCTGCAGTCTGCCCGATCTATCCTGCTGCAGCTGGGGCAGATACTTGTTTTGGCCTACGTGCTGCTGCTGCTGGGCTCCTACGCCGTCTCGCGCTTTCTGGCAGGCCGCAGCATCCGGCCTATACAAAAGATGACCGACACCCTCTCGCACCTTAGCCGGCAAGACCTGCAGCGGCGCGTGCCCCTGCCCGAGCACCGGGACGAGCTGTACCGGTTGGCCACCAGCTTCAATGACCTGCTAGACCGCATAGAGCAGGCTATGCAGCGCGAAAGACAATTCACCTCCGATGCCTCGCACGAGCTGCGCACCCCCCTATCGGTACTGCGTGGCACGCTGGAGGTGCTGATACGCCGACAAAGAAGCGCTACCGACTACGAAGAAAAAATACGCTACTGCCTGGGTGAGATAGACCGAATGACCAGAATAACCGATCAGCTGCTGCTGCTGGCACGGCTGGAGCAGGGGGAAGACCTGCGGGCGGAAGCGTGGAGCGAGCTGCCCAGCCTGATAGACGAAACCCTGTGCCTGCTGCAAGCACCTATCCAGGAGAAGGGCCTACAGGTACGCTACACCCTGGCAGAGCCGGCTGTGGGCCACCACATGGCTGTGCCGCACAGCTACACCCGCTTTATCTTGGACAATGTAATAGGTAATGCTGTAAAGTATGCCTACTCGGGCACGCCACTGACGATAGACCTGAGCCTGGCCGATACCGGCCCCGTGTGCCGCATCCAGGATGCGGGGGTAGGCATCCGCGAGGAGGACCTGAAGCAGGTGTTCGACAGCTTCTATCGGTCGGATGCGATGACAAACCGGCACATATCCGGCCATGGCCTGGGCCTGAGCGTGGTAAAGAAGTGTGCCGATGCCATAGGTGCCCGGGTAGAGATACAGAGCCGGCAGGGGCTGGGAACCACCGTGACGCTTTTTTTCACCAAATTGAACCAGGCAGATACAGGGCTTGGTGCCCATACACGAAGCCCGGAAAAGATTTAAGGAGATCTTAAGAGACCGGTAAGAAGCGGCTAAGCCTGTACCCCTACTTTTGGTACACCTAATTCAGGAAACCCGCTCATGCTAGACCAAATTATCCAATACAGCATCCGGAACAAGCTGATCGTAGTGCTCTTCTCACTGGGCATTGTGGGCTTTGGCCTGTATGCACTCAGCGAGATACCCATAGGGGCGGTGCCCGATGTTACCAACAATCAGGTACAGATCATCACCACCTCGCGCAACCTGGCTACCGAAGACGTAGAGAAGTTTCTGACCTACCCGGTGGAGCTGGAGATGGCCAACCTGCCGGGTGTGAAAGAAATCCGGTCTATCTCTAAATTCGGACTCTCTGTCGTAACCGTCGTGTTCGAAGACCGGATAGGCACCTACCTGCCCCGGCAGCTGATAGCAGAGAAGATAAAGGCCGCCGAGGAAAAGATCCCGTCCGGCTTTGGCAAACCCTTCATGGGGCCTATTACCACCGGGCTGGGCGAAATCTACCAGTATGTGATAGAGGTAGACAGCGCACACCGCAGAGACTATACGCTGAGCGACCTACGCACCATCCAAGACTGGACCATAAAGCGGCAACTAGCTGGTATACCCGGCGTGGTGGAGGTGAACACCTGGGGGGGGCACCTGAAGCAGTATGAGGTGGCCGTAAACCCCGAGAAGCTGCGAAGCCTCGATATTTCGCTCACACAGGTATTTTCGGCCCTCAGCCGCAACAATAGCATTGCTGGCGGCGGGTACATAGAGAAGACCGACCAGACCTACTTTATCCGAGGCGAGGGCCTGCTACGCACCACCGATGATATAGCGCGTATTGTAATAGAAACCCGGGCCGGCACACCGGTGCTGGTGCGCGATGTAGCCACCGTGGGCTTTGGACATGCCACCCGCTTTGGAGCTGTTACCGGCAATGGCAAGGGCGAGTACGTGCTGGGCCAAGTAATGATGCTGAAGGATGCCAACTCGAAAGCGGTGATAGAAGCCGTGAAGGCACGCGTGGCGCAGATCTCTACCTCGCTGCCCCCCGGTGTGTCCATCAACCCCTTTCTGGAGCGCAGCGAGCTGATCGGAAAAACCAGCTTCACCATCTTGGAAAACCTGATACTGGGCTGCCTCATCGTCATCTTTGTGGTTATCCTGCTGCTGGGAAACATACGGTCGGGCCTGGTGGTGGCTTCCGTTATTCCGCTCTGCCTGCTGTTTGCGCTCTCGCTCATGTACATTTTTGGCGTAGATGCCAACCTGATGAGCCTCGGAGCCATAGATTTTGGCATTATCATAGACGGTGCGGTCATCATCATCGAATACATAGCCTTCCGGATCAGCGCACAGCGTGCCAGCCTGCTGGGCCTGCCACGCGCACAGCAGCAGGCACGCATAGACGAGATTACCCATAGCGGAGCTACCAAAATGATGCACTCTGCCGTGTTTGGCCAGGTTATCATCATACTGGTGTTTATCCCCATCCTCTCGCTGGTGGGGGTAGAGGGGAAGATGTTTCGCCCCATGGCCCTGGTCTTCTGTTTTGCTCTGCTAGGGGCTATGCTTCTGTGCTTTACCTACGTGCCGGTCATGGCCTCGCTCTTCATCCGCCCTGCCGCATCCGAACGGGATAACCCATCGAAACGGCTGATCCGCTTTCTCGACCGCCTGTACCGGCCCTCCATCCTATGGGCGCTACGCCGAAAAGCCCTGGTGCTGGGGGCAGCAATAGGCCTGCTGCTGGGGGTGTTTTTCCTCTTCACCCGCATGGGTGGCGAGTTTGTGCCCACACTGGATGAGGGCGATTTTGTGATCCAGCCGGTGCTAAAAACCGGCACCACCCTCACAAACACAACCCACATGACTACACGAATAGAGAAAATCCTGAAACGCTTTCCCGAGGTAAAGCAGGTAGTGAGCCGCATAGGCGCTGCCGAGGTGCCCACGGACCCCATGTCGATGGAAGAGAGTGATGTGATTATCAAGCTGCTGCCTCAGTCGGAATGGACCTCGGCCACCAGCAAGGATGCCCTGGCGGATACCTTCAAGGCAGCCCTGGCGGAAATTCCGGGTGTGGACTTTGAGTTTACGCAGCCGATCGAAATGCGCTTCAACGAGCTGATAACAGGTGTGCGGGCCGACCTGGCCATCAAGATATTCGGCGAGGACCTGGACCTGCTGTACAAAAAGGCCCTGGAGGTAGAGCAAGCCATACAGGGCATAGAGGGTGCCGCAGACATAACCGTGGAAAAGGTGGCAGGGCTGCCCCAGATATCTGTGCAGTACGACCGGCAGAAGATAGCCAAGTACGGCCTGAATGTGGAAGACCTGAACCTGCTGGTTACCTCGGGCTTTGCCGGTGCCACGGCGGGCACCCTGTTCGAGGGCGAAAAGCAGTTTGACCTTGTGCTACGCTTCGACCCCGAGCACCGCCATGGGATAGAGGATATAGAGATGGCAAGCGTGCAGCTGCCAGATGGCGGGCAGCTGCCGCTAAGTGAGCTGGCCACCGTGCGCTATAGCACCGGCCCCGCCAAAATATCGCGCGACAACACAAAGAGAAGAATCGTGATCGGGGTAAACGTGCGAAACCGCGACCTGGAATCGGTGGTGGCCGATGTGCAGCAGGCCATAGCGCGGCAGGTGGTGCTCCCCCGGGGCTATAGCATAGACTATGGGGGGCAGTTTGAGAACCTGCGCACGGCGCGGGGCCGGCTCGCGATAGCCGTACCCATTGCCCTGGTTCTCATCTTCATTCTGCTTCACTTTGCGTTTGGCTCCCTGCGCGAGGCACTGATTATCTACAGCGCCATCCCCATGTCTGCCGTAGGTGGGGTGCTGCTGCTCTACCTGCGGGATATGCCCTTTAGCATCTCGGCCGGGGTAGGCTTCATTGCCCTGTTTGGCATTGCGGTGCTGAATGGCATTGTGCTAATCGAGGAATTCCGCGAGCTAAAGGCACATGGGGTGCATAATATCCACCGGCGCATCCTGCTGGGTACACGAAACCGGCTGCGGCCCGTGCTGCTTACTGCCAGTGCTGCCGCCATGGGCTTCCTGCCCATGGCCATCTCTACCTCGGCCGGGGCCGAGGTGCAGCGCCCACTGGCCACTGTGGTAGTAGGTGGCCTGGTATCGGCCACCCTGCTTACCCTCATTGTGCTGCCGGTGCTCTATGCTGTTTTCGACCAACGCGCAAAAAAGAAAAAACTGCTAGCCCCGCATAGTCTACCCGTGCTAGCTGCCCTGCTACTGGGCCTGGGCCTGGTGCTGCCCACAGGCACGGCACGTGCCCAGCAAACGGCTGCACCTGTAGCCGCGCATCGGGCCATCTCGGTAGAGCAGGCCATAGAGATCGCCCTGCAGCGCAATGCCGGCCTGGGCGCATCGGCCCAGCGGGCAAATCTGGGCCAGCAGCTAGTAGGCACCGGCATAGACATCGGAAAGACCGAGATCTACTACGGCCGAGACGAGAACAACATAGCCCCAAACAACCTGCCACTAAATGTGTGGGGCATCAACCAGGCCCTACAGTTCCCCACCGTGTACGGTGCCCAGCAGCGGGCGCTGCGGGCACAGGCCACCCTGGCGCAAGACCGCTATGCCATAGACCGGCAGCGCCTGCAGAAGGAGGTGACCTGGGCCTACTATGAGGTAGTGTACTGGGAGCAGATGCAGCGGCAGTACCGCCTGCTAGACAGCATCTACCAAAGCTTTCGACAGGGGGCCGACCGCAGGCAGGCAGCAGGAGAAACCAACTACCTGGAGCAGCTAACGGCCCAAACCAAGGCCGACCAGGTGCACGTGCAGCTGCTGCAGATCCGGCAGAATGTACAAGGTGCCTACAGCCGCCTGCAGCAGTGGATGCAGGCAGACACCGCCTACCGGGTGCAAGACACCGCCCTGGTGCGCCTGCTACCCACACCCATAGATAGCCTGACGCATCCGGTGCTGGCCTACTACCAGGATGCCATCCTGGCAAGCCAGGCGCAGTGGAAGCTGGCGCGCCAGCGGCTACTGCCCGACCTAAACCTAACCGCCTTCTACGGCACCAACAATGGAACCGGCAGGCAGGGCTACTCCGGCTTTCAGGTAGGCCTGGCGGTGCCCCTGTGGTTTGGTGCCCAGAAGGCCCGAATCGCCTCGACCCGTACGGAGCAGACTGTCCTGCAGCTGCAGAACGAAGACTACCGCCGGCAGCTGCTGGCCCGCTATGAAGCCCTGCTGGCCGAGCGCACCCGGCACGAGCAGCAGCTGGATTTCTACAAAAACACCGGCAAAGCCCTGGTGCACCAAACGCGCCTGCACGCAGGAGCTGCCTTCCGGGCCGGCGAGATAGACTACCTGGAATTCGTGCAGCTGCAAGAGCGTGCTGCCGAACTGGAGTTCTCCTACCTCACGTCCCTGTATCAATACAACCGGGCTGTGCTGGATGCCAACTATTTGATTGACTTTTTACCATGAAAATGCTTCCCATAAAACCTGCAACCCTACTCCTGTGCGGGCTGCTGCTAGCCGCATGCAGCTCGGGCACAGACTCTGCCAGCTCCGATGCAAAGAGTAAGGCTGCTGCCGTACCGGCTACGGTAAAGCTTACGGCCCGGCAGTTTGCATCCTCGGGCATGGCCCTGGGTAAGATAGAACCGCATGACTTCCGGCAAGTGGTGCGAGCAAATGGCGTACTGGATGTGCCGCCAGACCGGCGCGTAACCATTAGCTCCTACTTTGGCGGCACGGTGCGAGATATACCCAAACTGGAGGGCCAGTATGTGCGGCATGGCGAGGTGCTGCTCTCGCTAGAGAGTCCGGAGTTTGTGCAGATCCAGCAGGACTACCTGGAGGCGCAGGGCAGGCTAACGTATCTGAAATCGGACTATGAGCGACAAAAGGAGCTGGTAAAGGACAAAGTAACCTCCGAAAAAACGTATCTGAAGGCAGAATCAGACTACGCCGTAACCCGGGTACAGGTGGCCTCGCTGGCCAAAAAACTTAGCCTCATGAACATAGACCCCTCCGGACTTAGCGCAGAAAAATTGCAGAGCGTAATCTACATGCGGGCGCCCATCAGCGGATACATTACCCGGATAGACGTAAACCGGGGCGACTTCCTGAACGCCGCCGCCGCCGGCATACAGATGGTGAACACCGAGCACCTGCACCTGGAACTCAATGTATTCGAGAAAGACCTGCCCAAGATACAGGAGGGGCAGGCCATCCAGTTCAGCATTCAGCAGGACCCAGGCACTACCTACAGGGCCACCGTGCACCTGGTGAATAAGGCCATAGACCCGAAGACCCGTACCATACGCGTGCACGGGCACCTGGCAGATGCAGCGGCAGCACGCTTCAGCCCAGGCATGTATGTAGAGGCCGCTATCTCTACGGTATCTACCTCCAGGCCCGCCCTGCCCGCAGATGCAGTAGTGGCGCTAGGCAGCAGGAAGTATGTGCTGATGGCAGCGGGCCAGCCAGATAGCACCGGAACCCTGCTGAAGCGGGTGGAAGTAGAGACTGGCCTGGCCGACGAGGAGGCCATAGAGATAAAGAACGCCAACACCCTGCCCGCAGGTGCACAGTACCTGGTGCGGGGTGCCTTCGGGCTGATAAACGAGTAGCCCGCTGCAGAACCCGGCTGGTGCCAGCACCTGGGGGTTTCGGTATCCGCGCATTTTTGTCTACTTTTAGGCTGGGATGAAGTCTGGTCAAGTCTTGCTACGCCTTGCAGGCCTGCTGGCTAGCCTGATGCCTGTGGCCCCCGGGCTACAGGCGCAGGAGCTGAAGCTGATGCACAGCCGATCGGTATACCTGCGCTACAGCAATACTGAGCAGGGGGCTGGCAGTAGCGCTGAACCCTATCTGGACTTTGAAAACATCAACAAAATCCCCTATTACACGGACAAAGACAGCCGAAACCGAATACAGGACCTGACCCAGGAAGCAGCCACCAACTACCCGGAACTACAGCAAGAAATGCTGGACTATGTGCTGAAGTTTGGGATACAAAACTTTGGCCAGCAGTACGACCTGGACCTGATATGGCAGCTGGGCCAGCTGCACGAGCTGCAGCAAGACACCACTACCGCCATGCTGCTATACAGCATAGCCCTAAACAACCACAGCCAGCACTACCCACAGGTACGCAAGTACTACGAGGCCCTGTACGCCCCCGCCCACAGCGAGTGGGTAGACCTGGACTACTACTACCGGGTGGTGGAGGCACGCCGAAAGATAGACACCCTGATTCCGCCCCGGAAGGTATTGCTGCGCCTGGATAGCACCATCAACGCCGTGAACAAGCCGGACTATGCCCCCTACATGCACCCCTACGGCGATGTGCTGATCTACACCAGCCGCCGTAGCGAGCTGGACCTGGTAGCCGGGCCAGACGCACAGCCGGCCGAGGACCTGTACTACAGCCTGCCCGACCCCGTTACGGGCAAGTGGACCCCGAGCGAGCGATTCTCCGACAACATAAATTCGGCCTACAATGAGGGGTCGGCCTGCCTGAACCAGGAGGGCATCCAGCTCATCTTCAGCCGCTGCAATGCACCCGATGGCCTGGGCCTGTGCGACCTGTACATAAGCAGCTGGAAGAATGGCACCTGGACGCAGGCCGTAAACCTGGGGCCTAACGTAAACAGCCCCGACTGGGACAGCCACCCCTGCCTGAGCCCCGACGGACGCATACTATACTTTGTGAGCAACCGGGGGGGCGGCTTTGGCCGTACGGACATCTGGATGTGCCGCCGAAACAAAGACGGCAGCTTTCAACCTGCCGAAAACCTGGGCCCCGTGGTAAACACCATCGAGGATGAGGTAACGCCCTTTTTGCACCCCATCAATGAGACCCTGTACTTTAGCAGCACCGGGCACCTGCATGGCAATGGCGGCTTCGACATATACAAAACCCGCCAGGCAAACCGCCAGTGGGAGCAGCCCCGAAACCTGGGCCCCCTGGTGAACGGCCCGCAGGATGAGTACTATTTCTCCATCGACCGGAAGGGAGAAAACCTGTTCTACGCCCGTTCGAGCGAGCAAAACGCCCGCGATTTCGACATCTACTCCTTCCCCATGCCCATGGAGGCCAGGCCCGATGCCGTATACAAGCTGAAAGGCTACCTGATAGACAGCCTTACCCAAAAGCCCATAAACGGCATTGTGGTGGCCATAGACCTGGATAAGGGGGTAGAAATAGCCCCCGTACATATTAATAGCACCGGCTACTTCGAGTTCAACCTGGTGAACAACCGGCAGTACCAGCTGCTCATCCTGGGCGAGAATGCCTTCCGGATAGAAGACCAAAGCGGCCTGAGCCAAGACAGTGTCTTCGCCATCCTGGAGCAAAGCATTCTCCACCTGAAGCCCGTTGTATTCGGCCAGCTTACCTTTGCGGCAGACGATGCGGGCATCAACCCCGTGGTGAAGGAGAAGCTGGCCCCCCTGGTGGAATTTCTGAAGCGGCACCCGGGCAGTAGGCTGGAGATACGGGGCCACACCGACAGCGACGGGAAACCTGGCTACAACCTGAAACTGAGCCGAGAGCGGGCCCAGAACATAAAAACCTACCTGATAGAGCAAACAGGCATGCCCGACCTGAAGATAGCGGCCCAGGGCTATGGAGACACGCGCCCCGTATTCCCCAATGATAGCCCTGCCCACAAGGCACGAAACCGGCGGGTAGAGTTCGAAATCTTCCTGCCCGAGGCGGAACGCCAAAACATCCTGCGCAGGCACCAGCCACCCGTGCAGCTGAGCCTGAACCCCCAGGCGCTGGACACCCTGCCCGATGACCAGCTACGCAAGTACGAAGAAGAAATACTGAACGAGGGGCTGGATGACCTGGAAGCGCAGCTGGAAGCACAGACGGAAGACCCCCTGCCGGTGCCCGACGAACCTGCATTCCGGTTTATGAAACCCGAACTGGAGGCACCACGGGAAACCGAACCAAACGAAAAATGAGGACACCTGCACGATGCCCTACGGCACCGATACAGACGGCACAACATACAACTCAAACGGCATTTTGTACCGTCCAGCCCTATCGCGGTGGATTTAGAAATCCAAAGGCCTATATTTACGTTGTTTTATCAAGATCAGGCAAAAAAGTGTTTTTCTTCTTGTTTTGACTTAATTTCAAGCGTTTTTTTCTAAAATCCATTATGAGAATTCACCAAGTAGCTTGCTCCCTGCTATTCGTGGCGGTCCTCTTTTGCCTTGGGGCTCGTTCCGCATCGGCCCAGATACCGTGGACCGAGAACTTTAACGATGCAGGTGCGACAGCACGCTGGATAACCCAGGATGCGCCTGGTTCCAAAACCAACCCCACTCCGGGGGGCATCAGCGGGCTGGTGTACAACACTGCGGCAGGTGTGCTTACCAATGGCGTGTATCCAAACTACTGGATCATCAACAACCGGAATGCCTCAGACCCAGCTACCCGCACCAGCCAGGGCCAGCTGCGTGGGGCTAACTGTGGCGGGGCAGGCACCAACAATAGCCTGCACATAACTCACCCAGCCACGGACCCCGGCATAGTGAACCGGCCTTTTAGCGACCTGCTGCAAGAGCCAGTAGACGGGGGAGATGCCTACTGGCCCCTGTCGGCCTCCAGCGGCAGCGAAACCGTGGACAACTCCGCATCTTCCGACCAGATTGCCTACCTGAATCCGACCAGTGCCATCAGCACCGTAGGGGCCAAGAACCTGATCCTCAGTTTCGATGCCTTTATCTATGCGGATCTGGATCTACTGGGAGAACAACCCCTTACAAGCCAATCTGTTGTAGGATCGAGAGACGGTGGGACCACCTGGGTGGTAATCGCAGAAGACCTGGAGCAAATTTGGGTCCAACAAGGCCCCAACTGTGCTTCGGGCTGGCGGCGCATCAGCCTGGGCCTGCCTGCGGCCTTGTACAACAGTAGCAACGTGATTATTGGGTTCCGGTGGCGGAACAGGGGACTACTAGGCTCCATTGACGCACGCAACTTTTCGCCCCAGGCCGGTGGATTCAACGTAGACAACCTGCGCATAGAGGAAGGGGCTGACCCGGTGCTGGCATCGGCACAAGACATTGTTTCCCCCTGTAAAAACCAGACCCAAACCTTCTCTAACACCACCAATACTCTGGTTCGGGGCATTACCTACCGCTGGGACGTATCGCCCACCGGAAACTTCACGGTGGTAGCGGGGCAGGCGAATACCAACCTGGTGGACAACTTTGGCAACCTGCGGCTCCGCTTTACGGCCAATGGTACCTACAATGTGGTACTGCGCGGCACCACGGCCACTGGCCAGGTGCTTAGCCCGGTTAGCTATACGGTAACGGTAGCCAACTGCCCGCCAGATGTAGACTTTACCACCGCACAGATATCTCAGGTAGTCTGTTCCACCTCGCCCTCCCCCGTTAACGGCAGCAGTACACGCATCAAGTTCAAAAACCTCACTACCTCTTTCCCTGCACTAGGCACCTATAGCTGGAACATACCCGATGCTGTGTATGTAAACGGGACCAATGCCAATAGCCCGGAGCCCGAAGTAGAGTTTAGCACCGTGGGTGCCAAAACCGTAAGCCTGACGGTAACCAACGCCGAGGGCAACGCCACCGAAACCAAAAACAACTACATAGACGTGCGGGACTGCCAGTGCGAGCTGATTACTACTCCAAGCAACGTAACCCTGCTGAACGAGAATTTCCAGACAAATAATACGAATGCCCTCTTGACTGGCGGGGGATGGCAGTTTACGGATGTAGCATTCAATACTGGTCAGTTTTCTGGCACACATGCCTGGCAAGTGAACAGCGATTATGGGCCAACGTCCATTGGGGCTGGTGGTATAGCACTGTGCTTTGCACTTGGCACAAATACGACTCCGAACCAGCCAATGGCCATTACGGGTGCACCGCAAAGCAACTACCTGCATGTAACGGCACCCGGTCTGACA
Source organism: Bacteroidota bacterium (assembly GCA_021300195.1). Lineage (NCBI taxonomy): Bacteria > Pseudomonadati > Bacteroidota > Bacteroidota bacterium. The sequence continues at coordinate 69,881 of JAJTIE010000003.1, forward strand.
GCCGGTGCTGGATTTTGCTTCACGGGTTCTGGCCAGAACGCACTTCACTTCACTACCACACCCGGGCAGAACATACGGGCACGCACGCCCCTACTAGATGCCACGGGGTTGACCAATATTCAGATTGATTTTCAATACTTGGCCTGCGATGCCACAAATGCAAGGGTTCGCTACCTAAACCAAACGGGCACCCAGATAGGTGCAACGGTAAATCTGGCAACAGCCGCTACCTGGACTGCAAGAAATATAGCTGCAGCGGCACTAGACGGACAGATATTCCGGGTAGAGTTTGAATGGAACACGACATCGGCCTGTGGCCCGGCTTTTTCCATAGACGAGCTGCTTATCCGCAGCGTAACCGGTGGTGCGGCAGGCCCCGCTACCTTTGTGTGCCCGGTGCCCACCACCCTCTGCCCCGGCCAAACCTTTACGGTGCCCTTCAATGCCGCCGGTACCTGGGCTGCCGGAAACAACTTCCTGGTGCAGCTGTCTAACGCCAGCGGTTCCTTTGGCTCCCCTACCCAGATAGGCAGCCTGAACAACCAGGTGGGCACCAACCTTACTGGGCTGAATGCCACCGTTACCATCCCTGCTGGCCTGGGTGCAGGCACGGGCTACCGCATCCGGGTGGTGGGTAGTGCACCACAGGGCGGCGCCCAGACCAACAATGACAATGGCAGCAACATAACGGTGGCACTCCGCCCCGCTGCCAAGGCCGTTAGTGGGCCCACGAGTGTATGTGTGGGCAGCCTGGCCCAAACCTACAGCATCCCGGCGGGCAGCACCTCCTCCTACACCTGGGGTGTGACTACCGGTGTGGAGGGTACCGACTGGGAGATCGTAAGCGGCCAGGGCACCAACAGCCTGCGGATCCGCTGGATAACTACCTCCAACCGCACCCTGCGCGTAACCGAGAGCAACAGCTGCGGAGACCGGGTGAATGACCTGGCAGTGGCTGTTACCGGTGGGCCGGTGATACCCGACCTGCAGACGGGCGATGTGGCGGTGTGTATCAACACCTCGGACACCTATGCCGTGCCTGCCGACCCCAGCATCGTAACCTGGGAGTGGACTGCCACAAACGGCACCATCACGGGCCCCAATAACACCAATAGCGTAAACGTAACCTGGGCGGCTACCCCCGGCCCGGCATCGCTGCGCCTGCGTGCCGTAAACAGCTGCACCGAAACCGTCCGCACCTATAGCGTGGATATCAGCAGTGGTGCACCCACCGGCCCCTTTACGCTATCGGGCCCCGCCAACCCCTGTAGCAACCAGATCTTCAACATCATTGCCACACCCAGCACAGGCTTCACCTACGACTGGGAGGTGAATGGCCCCGGCCTGGGCGGCTTTACCGATGTGGAGGATGCCGTAACGGCAGGCGTAGCCACCGTACAGGGATCCACAAACAGTGGCCTGCTGTCCATTGCCTTCGTAAATGCAGGCACCTATGAGGTGCGCCTGAATGTGGACAACGGCTGTGCCCCGCTGAACAATGCCGCCAACGGCACCTATACGGTGCTGGCTGGGCCCACGCCAACCCTCACCAGCAACGGTGGCACGGCACCTATTACGTACTGCCAGGCCGACAACACCACCAATTTTGCGGTTACGTTTAGCCCTTCGACTGGCGTGGTGGTAGATAGATGGGAGCTGAGCCTGGATGGAGGCAGCACCTACACCACAGTGCCGAGTAGCGCTACCCTAACCAGCCTCACGGTGAATGACATAGGCGAAGCGCGACGCTACCGCGTGCGGTACAACGCTGGCCTGTGTACAGACCTGCTGGCCAATGCCCCGCTGATAGACTTTGAGCCCCTGCCCAACCCGCAGGCCAGCGTACCCACAGAGGTGCAGAGCGGTGAGAGCATCACCACCGCTACCGTAACGGCGCCCACTACAGGCACAGGCCCCTTCGAGGTATACTTCCGCCCCACCGGGGGGGCCGATACCCTGAGTAACAGCCTGAATGAATTCCCCAGAATTCCCTCTCCGGGGGGCACTATCACCCTCCCACCCTTCAGCTACACCACCAGTGTAGACGGAACCAACTTCATCTACAGCCTGAGCATGCGAGACCTGGGTAGCCCAGACCGATGCGAGACCGATGTGATAGGCCAAACCGTGCTGGTGCGCGTGCTGGGCCTGGGTGCACCGGTGGCAGACAAGGCGACCTACTGCACAGACGAGCTAGTCCGCATCAGCTTCACCGCACAGGGCACCTACGACCCCGGAAACCAGTTCTCCGTAGAGGTGATTAACAACTTGGGTACCACCGTGGCTACCCTGGCTAATGTAACCAGCCCTGCTACCCTAAACCTGCGGACAGCCGGTATCCGTGGCGGCGTGTACAACCTGCGTGTGCGCTCCAGCTCGCCTGTCCGCTCCGCCGACGGTACAATCAGCTTTACGGTATTGAATCTTCCGGATCCCGTATTTGAGCTGCGCGATGAGAATGGACAGGCCAGCACGGTGTTTCTCAAGGTGAATGACTTTGTGCAGGTAAACGGCCCCTTCTATACCGGTACTACCAACATAGGTAACCCCAACATCAACTGCCGATGGGTGATCCAGCATCCGCTGGGGAATGTGGTATGCGAGGAGTGCGATTTCCTGGCCAACTGCGTACTGCCCCCCTACACCGGCCCCGAGGGACCGCGCACCTACACCGCCATCCTGGTGATGGACAACCAGGGCTGTGAAAGCTCAGACACCCTGCTCTTTGAGGTGCGCCCGGATGTTACGCCCATTGGCCTGCCCACCTTCTTCTCGCCCAACAAGGATGGCGTAAACGATGTGTTCCAGGTAGATCCCACCCGGTTCCAGTCCTTTACACTCGAGATCTTCAGCCGAAACGGACAGATGGTATTCTCCACTGGCCTGAATGGATTTAAGGCTTGGGATGGCACCTTTGATGGCGGAGGCGATGCGCCAGAGGGCGTGTACTTCGTTCACTTCAAGGGAGTAGACCAGTTTGGAAAATCCTTCGATAAAACATCCACGCTAACGCTGCTCCGCTAGGGCAGGCGGTGCGGCAGAAAAGGGGGATGACCATAGGTCATCCCCCTTTTTGTTTGTTTAAACGAAGCCTGTAGGACATTACAAGAGACTGCCACACGAGATGAGGAAGTAGTTGTATCTTTGTGTAATAACCAAGCTGCCATTGGAGAAACGAAGACTACATGTATGCCTGACACCCGCGCTGCTTCCCACATTCCGGGTAGAGGAGTATGTGGTGGTGGTGATAGACATACTACGTGCCACTACCAGCATGTGTGTGGCCTTTGGGCACAAGGTGGCCAGCATAGTACCGGTAGAGACGGTAGACGAATGCGCCGCATGGAAGGAGCGCGGCTACCTGGGTGCTGCCGAGCGGAATGGTGAGATGATACCTGGCTTTGATTTTGGTAATAGCCCATTCAGCTACATGCGCGACGACATTGCCGGGAAGCATATAGCCATGACCACAACAAACGGCACCCAGGCCCTGCACCAGGCCCACCGCCTGGGTGCACAGCAGATCATCATCGGTGCCTTTAGCAACATGAGTGTGCTGAATGAGTATCTGCTATCAGTAGAGCAGCATGTACTGCTGCTATGCAGTGGCTGGAAGCAGCGCCTGAATATGGAGGACACCATCTTTGCAGGTGCCATAGCCCGCACCATCGGGGGCCAGTTTGATGCGATGGACGATGCCGCCCAGGTGGCCCGCACCTTCTACTGGAGTGCCAACCTGCAGAAGCGCAGATTTTTTGAGCGCAGCAGCCACTACAACCGCCTGGTACACCTCAACCTGCAAAATGATGTGAAATACTGCCTGCAGCGCGATACGCAGGCTGTACTACCTATGTACCGGGATGGACGGATCCTGGATGCACTGGCCCCAAACTATACAAGCCTCTTGTCGGAACCGGTTATCGCTTCGTAGCGATGCACCGGGGCAGCCTCGAATACAATACTCGCCATGCACCACCTGATCGTCCTGCTCACACTGCTGCGCTGTGCGTACGCTGGCGGTGTACCCAGTGTGGATCTGGGTTCATTTGTGGCAGAGGTGGTGGATGACCAGGTGGTGTGCAGCTGGATGACTACGGAAGAGAAGCTCCAGGGTCATTTTTACATCCAGCAGAGTGAAAATGGCTATCTGTGGGAAACCATAGGCAGGGTGGAGGCAAAGGGCCCCGCCCAGTCCAAGCAGTACTATCATTTTAGCCACGTGGGCAACCACCGGCTGCCCTATTATCGCCTGGTTTTTCAGTCGCTCAGTGGGCTGCAGGATATTCTGGCTACAGAGAAGGTCGATTTCTATGCGCACATTCAGTTCCATACAGCCGAACTGGACCGCGAGACCGGCGTTTTCCACCTGGGGTATCTGATTGACAAGAACAAGCGGCTGCTGATACGGCTATACGACAAGATAGGCCAACAGGTGTATACAGACCACCTGCCCAGCGGATCGGCAGGTACGTATGCCTACGACCTGAACCTGCGGCGACTCGGGCGGGGCTCCTTTCTACTCGTTGTTACCCAAGAGGAGTACAACCTGAACGTAGCGGAATATCGATTTACGTACTAGGCACCTGCTGGGGTGTGGGCGCCCGCGCTACCTCCGGCAAGCCGTGCTGTACACACCCGCTGAACGGGTGCACCAGGCCACTGGCCTACATCGTGCAGGGCGGGGGGACGGGGCAGCCGTGCCCATTGCCGGCAGGGGGGCTTAGCGGATAAAGAGGATCTCGCGATACTTGGGCAGCTGCCACAGGCTGTCGTCCACCAGGTTCTCCAGCTGGTCGGCATGCTGGCGTATACGGTCGTATAGGGGCTTTACTTGTTCAGCAAAGGTATGCGCCTGTTTGAAGGTATCCGGCTCGGCATTCGCCTGTGCACGTACTGCACGCATTTCGGCTATCAGCTTGCGTATGGCAGAGATGTGGCTGCTTATCTCGCGTGCCTGTTCCTTCAGTTCATCGGCCTCCGTACTCAGGCCCATTTCCTTCAGTCCGCGGTAGGTATCGGCCAGCTGTTTCTGATAGCGCTGGGCACTGGCCACTATGTGCGTATTGGCCAGCTCCTCGGCCAGCAGGCTCTCTATCTCCACTTTTTTGATATAGTGGTCCAGTTTGATCTCGGCCCGCGCGTGCAGCTCGCTTTCGGCCAGCACCTTGGTGGCACCAAATACCGCTACGCTCTTTGGGCTGATGTAGGCCTCCTGGGCTTCTGCGGCGTTTCGTATGGTTTTCAGGCCCCGGCTTTGGGCTATCTGTAGCCATTCTTCGCTGTAGTTGTCTCCGTTGAAAATAATCGCCTTGCTGGCCTCGTAGGTGCGGCGTAGCTCGGCTATCAGGGCAGCTTCCTTCGCCTCGCCCTGGGCTATGCGCTGGTCTACCGCCACACGGAACTGCTGCAGCTGGTGGGCCACAATGGTATTGAGCACAATCATGGGCTCGCTGGTATTGGCACTGCTGCCGCAGGCGCGAAACTCAAACTTGTTGCCCGTGAAGGGGAAGGGGGAGGTTCGGTTTCGGTCGGTATTATCTCGCTCCAGGCTGGGTACGGCAGGCATATCCATGGGCATCTTGCTCTTGTTTGCCTTGCTGCTATCTGCCTCCAGCCCCTGTGCCATAAAGGCCTCCAGCACCTCCTGGATCTGCTGGCCGGTGAATACACTAATGATGGCCGGTGGAGCCTCGTTGGCACCTAGTCTGTACTCATTGCCCGCACTGGTGATGCTGGCCAGCAGCAGATCGGCATGCTGGTATACGGCGTGTATGGTATTGATGAAGAAGGTGAGGAACTGCAGGTTGCCCATGGGGTCTTTGCCCGGACTTAGCAGGTTTACGCCTGTATCGGTGGCCAGGCTCCAGTTGTTGTGCTTTCCACTGCCATTTATGCCGGCAAAGGGTTTTTCGTGCAGCAGTGCCCGCAGGCCGTTTCGGCGGGCTACGCGGTCTAGCACATCCATCAGCAGCTGGTTGTGGTCTACGGCCGTATTCACGTCTTCAAAGTGGGGGGCACACTCAAACTGGCTGGGTGCCACCTCGTTGTGGCGGGTTTTTACGGGGATGCCCAGTTTGTAGCACTCAGTTTCAAAGTCTACCATAAAGTCCAGCACCCGCTCGGGGATGCTGCCAAAGTAGTGGTCCTCTAGCTGCTGGCCGCGGGCTGCAGGCAGGCCAAAGAGGGTGCGGCCAGTCATCACCAGGTCTGGCCGGTTGTTGTAGAACTTTTCGTCTATGATAAAATACTCTTGCTCCCAGCCCAGGGTGGCCGTTACGCGCTGCACCCGGGGGTCGAAGTACTGAGCTACGGCCGTGGCTGCCTTGTCCACACGGTCCAGGCTCTTTAGCAGCGGGGTTTTGAAGTCGAGCGCCTCGCCGGTGTAGCTGATGAAAATAGACGGGATGCAGAGGGTACGGCTCTTGCCCGTCTCCATGAGGAATGCGGGGCTAGAGGGGTCCCAGGCGGTGTAGCCGCGTGCCTCAAAGGTATTGCGCAGGCCCCCGCTGGTAAAGCTGCTGGCATCGGGCTCTTGCTGGATCAGGCTCTCTACACTAAAGCGCTCAATGGCCTGGGTATTATTGCCCGAGGTAAGGAAGCTGTCATGCTTCTCGGCTACCTGGCCGGTGAGTGGCTGAAACCAGTGTGTATAGTGGGTTGCCCCTCGGTCCATGGCCCAGTTCTTTAGGCCCAGGGCTACCTGCTCTGCCACCTCATGGCTCACATTGGTGCCTTTTTCGATGGCATTTACTACACTCTGGTAGGCCTCCTGGCTCAGGTACTCCTTCATGGCAGGCCGGTCGAACACATTCTTGCCAAACAACTTGGAGATGCGGGTCTCTTCGGCCAGGCCCAGGGTCTGGCCGGCAGATTTTACTTTGCGGGTAATAGAGTCGATGATACTGCTACGCATGGCTACAGGAAAAAAAGAATGGGCGGATAAACCTGGCGCGAATATCGGCAATTCGAGTCTATTCGCATCGCTTGCGCACAATAATACCGGAGGAAATGGAGCCTAGTGCCGCATGGCCTCTACAGGGTCCATACGTGCCGCCAGGTAGCTGGGTATCAGGCCACTTATCAGGCCAATGAGCACACTGAGCAGCAGGCCCAGGGCCAGATCCCAGGGGGCTATCGCCACACTGAGGCCCAGGGCCAGCCTGCTAACAATGAGCTGGGCTACCCCCGCCAGCACAAACAGGAGCAGGATACCCAGCAGGCCACCCAGCAGGCACAGGCTTACACTCTCTAGCAGGAACTGCAGCAGGATAAAGCCCCGTGTGCTACCCAGTGCCTTCTGGATGCCAATCTCGCGGGTGCGCTCCTTCACGCTTACAAACATGATGTTGGCTATACCAAAGCCCCCTACGAGCAGCGAGAGCAGGCTAATAAACACGCCGCCGGTATTGAGCACCTCAAAAATCTGGTTCACACTCTGCACCAGGCTCTCCTGCTTGTTGATGGCAAAGTCGTTCTCCTGGTCGGGCCGCAGTCCGCGGGCAATGCGCATCTGGCCCATCACCTGGTTTTCCAGTGCTTGCAGCTCCTCATAGCGGCGGGCCTTTACGGCAATTACTTTATCGATGGCGCGCTGCTCAATCTGATAAAGCTGGGCCATCAGGGCATAGGGGATGATCAGGTCCTCGTCTGCACTACTGCCAAAGAGGCTAAGGCCCGCCTGCTCCAGCACACCGATGACGCGCAACTGCTGACCACGAAAACGCAGCGTGCGGCCCAGGGCTGGCTGGCTGCCAAAAAGGCTGCGGGCCACCTGCTGGCCCAGGATGCATACCTTTCGCCCGCTCTGTGCCTCGTAGGGCGAAAAGTCTCGGCCACTGGCCAGCCTGCTGCCCGATAGGTACAGGTAGTCCTGCGTTACCCCCCTAAGCTTCACACCCGTGGCTGTACGGCCCTGCTGGCTCAGCTCCACACCGTTCAGGTCTGCCTGAAAGTACAGGGCATCGGCCAGGCCGCCGAGGCTATTGCGCAGCCTTACATAGTGCGTGTAGCGCATCTTGTCGCGGTTCACGTACTGGTACCAGTCTTCGCTATTGTCCTTCCAGGGCCAGTGGTGTACAAAAATAACCGTGTTACCAAGGCTGTTCAGGTTGGCACTCAGGCCCTCCTTCATTGTGTTCACCAGGGTGAAAACAAAGGTGATGGTGAAAATGCCAAAGCTGATACCCAGGATGGTGAGTAGGGCACGCAGCCGGTAGCCCCGTATGCTGCGCAGGGCAAAGCGCAAGGCCTCGATGAACTTCATTTGCGTTTCCGGCTGAAAGCTTCCAAATTAGCACGCTTTTTTGCATACGCGCAGCACCACTTTTATTTTCCCTATCGGAATACCGCATGAAGCTTTCAGAATTTGACTTCTCCGTACCAGAAAAACTGGTAGCCCAATATCCCGCCGAACCCCGTGACGCGTCTCGCATGATGGTGGTGCACCGCGAATCGCAAACCATAGAGCACCGGCAGTTCAAAGATATTCTGGAATACTTTGGCGATGGGGATGTGCTGATTATGAATGACAGCAAGGTATTTCCGGCCCGTCTGTATGGCAGCAAGGAGAAAACCGGTGCCAAGATCGAGGTATTCCTGCTGCGGGAACTGAATGCCGACAGCCGCCTGTGGGATGTGGTGGTAGACCCTGCCCGGAAAATACGGGTGGGCAACAAGCTCTTCTTTGGCGACAATGACCTGGTGGCCGAGGTGGTGGACAACACCACCAGCCGGGGGCGCACCATTCGCTTCCTCTTCGACGGTACGGAGGAGGATTTCTACAAAGTGGTGGACAAGCTGGGCGAAACCCCCCTGCCCGACTACATTAAGCGGCCGGTAGAGCCAGAAGACCGCGAGCGCTACCAAACGGTGTTTGCCCGGCACAAGGGGTCGGTAGCGGCACCCGAGAGTGGGTTCCACTTCTCGCGCGAGGTGCTGAAGCGCCTGGAGCTACAGGGGGTGGAGCATGGCTTCGTAACCCTGCACACGGGCCTGGGCAGCTTTCGCGAGGTGGAAGTGGAAGACCTGAGCAAGCACAAAATGGACAGCGAAACCTACATCATAGGCGACGAAATAGCCCGCCTGGTGAATGCCGCCAAGCAGAAAAAGAAGAAGGTATGTGCCGTAGGGGCTACTACCATGCGTGCCATAGAGAGCAGTGTGAGCGCAGCCAAGCTGCTAAACCCCAGCAAGGGCTGGACAGACAAGTTTATCTTTCCACCCTATGATTTTTCGATCTCCAACTGCTTCCTTACCAACCTGAACCCGCCTAAAAGCACGGTGGTGATGATGGCGGCGGCCTTTATGGGCTATGAGTTCATGCTACATGCCTACCAAGAGGCCGTGAAGGAGAAATACCGCTTCTACTGCTATGGCGATGCCATGCTTATTCTATAGCCTGGGTCTACCCCCCGTTTGCGCCACCTGCCCTAGCCCGCTTGGCCGTGGCTAGGCTCCCTGTGCTGGCGGCCCTGGTAGTTGCCGGGGGCGTAGGCAGCCGTATGGGCCTGGATCGGCCCAAGCAGTTTGCCCTACTAGGGGGCGTACCCATCCTGGTGCATACACTACGCACACTGTGCAGCTATGCCCCTGGGCTGGATGCCATCCAGCTGGTAATGCACCCCGACTGGCACAGCCACACAGCGCACCTGCTGGACACCTATCTGCCAGGGGAGGGCGCACGCATCCAGCTAAGCAGGGGAGGAGCCACCCGTACCGAGAGTGTAGAGAATGGACTGCACGCCCTGGCCGATAGACTGAACGACCGGGGGGATGACACGGCCCACTGCCTGGTGGCCATCCAGGATGGGGTGCGGCCCTTCCTGAACCACCGCCTGCTGGCCGACAGCTATGCCAGTGCACAGCAGCACGGCAGCGGGGTGTGCGCCGTACCGGTAAAGAGTAGCCTGCGCCTGCGTACCCCGGGCGGTAGCCAGGCCGTAGACCGCAGCCTGTACTATGCGGTACAGACCCCGCAGACCTTTCGGCTAGACTTGATCCGGAAGGCCTATGCACAGCGTAACACCGCCCCCACCCAGCCCTATACCGACGATGCCAGCGTACTGGAAGCCCATGGTACCCCCGTGCACCTGTGCGCGGGCGACTACGACAACCTAAAGATCACCAGCCCGGCCGATATAGAGGTGGGCGAGATGATACTGAAAAGGGAGCAAGTAAGAAAAGACAACTAACTATACATCTAATTTAAATCGGACTTATTTTCTGGGGGGGGGACGTCACCTGCCTTTGGCCCTCATAAATCGGGCGGTAGGCTATTGGGTGTTCTGGTCTGCGGCATGTGCGCCCCCTGACAACCGGAAGAGACAACCGGAAGATCAGGCCACGCCCCCCGGCTGTAGCGGCAACGCTGGCACGGATTGGTGCCGGGGGTGGGCAGGCGCTGCAGAGAGTGAGGGATTCGAACCCTCGATTCAGCGTGAACTGAATACTCGCTTTCCAGGCGAGCCCGATCGACCACTCTGGCAACTCTCTGTGGTTATGGAAACAAAAGCCCCCCGGGCGACGGGCGGGGCAAAGATAACAGATTCGGCCCAAGTTTAAAAGTCTCTCAGGGCTGGGGGGCCGTTACCCTGAGTTTCTTATAGAATCGGCCCTCTTCCGTGCTGGCCACAATCCAATAGGTGCCCTCGGCTATGTCTGTGGTAAGCTCCAGCAGGTTCTGCACGGTGGCAAAAACGGGGCCCTGAAACAGCAGGTGAATCAGCTGGCCCTCCGCTGAGAGGAGTGCAATATTCACCTCCTGGCTATAAGCGCTGCTAAACCGGATGCCTACCTCCTTGGGCAGCTGGGTACGGGCCGGATACACCTCTAGCCAGAAGGGTACGGGCACTTCTCGGGTTACTACCTGTACCACTTTGCTTTCTATCAGTCTTCCATCTCTATCCTGTGCCTGTAGCCGGTAGTACCATATACTGTCCTGCCCGGGCAGCTGGCTGTCTGGGTAGGTGTAGCCCGTTACCTGCTGCGTTTTGCCCTTTTGTGCATCCAGTTTGGCAATCGTGCGGAAGGTGCTGCGGTTGGCGCTGCGCTGTATTTCTATCCGCGTCAGCTGGTCTTCAAAGGCCGTGTTCCATTTCAGGGTAACCACTTCGTCCTGATAGCGGGCCTTAAAGTCGATGAACGCTGTAACGGGATAGAGGTTCAGGTCTTGGGTGGCCGATATTACCCGCCACTCGCCGCGTATGCGCTCAAAGCCGATTGCCGGATCTTCTCCCAGTGGAAAGTAGCCCCACACCGGGTGTGCATAGCCCGGCAGCCGGTAGGGGATCACCGTCCGGTTGCCCAGAATAAAGCGGCCACTATCGGGCAGAAAGGGGGCATCGGGCCGCTGGCAGTGATAAAAGGCCGATATGGGCTGCAAGCGGGCATTGAGGAGGGCTACAAGGTTTCCCTCCACTTTCTTTTCGTAAAAGCGAATCAGAAAGTCTGGCGCCTGGCCCAGCTCCAGGTCTATATTAGGCTTACCCCGCTTATACTTGGCCATGCGGTAGGTGGTGCCCGGGTAGAGCCGGGTGCCGGAGGGGAAACGCAGGGTATAGTCGCGCGTTACCAGATAATACTGGTCTAGCAGGATGGTACGCCCCGTGCCATTATATAGCTCCACCTCATGCAGGTTGTTTGCCAGGTAGTCTCCGGGGATGAAGCGGGTAATCTCCAGCCCAGCCTGCCCGTGGGCCACAGGGCTCAGGAGTGCAATGCACAGGCACACGAGGGCACTCCAGCGCCTGCATGTACACAGCACATGCAAGACCGGGCTGTGCTGGTGCCTGCTAGCCCTGAAACACCGCAAGGTGGTACTTTTTTTTGCCGGTTTGCAGCAGCAGATAACGGTTTCCGAGCAGGTCGTTCAGCCCCAGGGTTTGGGTCTCGGTTACAGCCTGCTTGTTTACCCGTATGCCGCCGCCCTTCAGCAGCCGGCGGGCCTCGCTCTTGCTGGGCACGGCCCCGGCATCAGCCAGCAGGTCGGCTATGGCTATAGGCTCCTGTAGCTTGCTCAGGGGGAGCTGGGTGGTAGGTACCCCCTCGAAAATCTCATGAAAGTCGCGTTCGGACAGGGCCTGCATCGTTTCCAGGCTTGCCTGGCCAAAGAGCACCTCGCTAGCCTGTATGGCTTTCTCCAGGGCAGCATCCCCATGGATGCGGCGGGTCATCTCCAGGGCAAGTGCCCGCTGGCCGATGCGTGCCCCGGGGTTTTGTGCCTGCTCACCTATCAGCTGTTCAATCTCGGCACGGGGCCTTAGGCTAAATACCTTGAGGAGCTTGCCAACCTCATCATCTGCCGCATTCAGCCAGAACTGGTAGAACTTGTAGGGCGAAGTGAGCCGTGCATCTAGCCAGATATTCCCCTGCTCGCTTTTGCCAAACTTGCTGCCGTCTGCGCGTGTAAGCAGGGGGCATATAAGGCCGTGGGCCTCGGCACCATCTATCCGGCGGATCAGCTCGATGCCACTGGTAATGTTCCCCCATTGATCGCTGCCCCCCATCTGCACCCGCACGCCGTGGTGCTTGTGCAGGTAGTAGAAGTCGTAGGCCTGTAGCAGCTGGTAGCTAAACTCGGTATAGCTGATGCCGGTTTCCAGCCGGCTCTGCACCGAATCTTTGGCCAGCATATAGTTCAGCGTCATGTGTTTGCCCACGTCTCGCAGGAAGTCCAGGAACCGGAAGTGCTCGAACCACTCCCGGTTATCAACGATGTGGGCGGCCTGGGTGCCATCAAAATCCAGAAAATGCTGGAGCTGTAGGCGGATACACGCCACATTGTGCTGAATCTCCTCTGCCCCCAGCAGTTTTCGTTCACTCCGTTTGCCACTCGGGTCGCCTATCATGCCGGTGGCCCCCCCCACCAGCAGCAGCGGACGGTGGCCACTGCGCTGCAGGTGTACCAGCAGCATCAGGCTGGCCAGGTTTCCCACATGCAGGCTATCGGCCGTGGGGTCAAAGCCCATGTAGGCCCGGGCACCGGGCTGCACAAAGGCCGCGACAGCCCCCGGGGTTTGGTCTTGCAGCAGGCCACGCCAAGCCAGTTCGTCGATGAAAAGTGACCGGTTATTTTGCATTTGATGGTTTCTAAAGATACAGGGGCCTTTTGACCGGGTAAATTAGCAGCTTTGCACACAATTTTACGATTTTCCCCCGAATCACAGTTCCCTACCCCATCGTCCCCGCACTCCTGCGCCCTGCATAGCCAGCACAAAAGCTGCCATCGGCAAAATAGCGTAGCCCATTATGCGGTATAATTATTCGAAAATAGTATTTACAAATTCAGAAAAATGCACATATTGCATCCTATAAAATCACGGTACGTTCCTATCTTCACTACTACAGCCTTCACTGCCATGGCATATTCACGCTTACTTTCACCTAGCCTCAAGCGTATGTTCCGCATAAGACCTGCATTTTGCTTCTCTGTTTTTGTCCTATTCATTAGCCTGTGGGCCCCGGGGCGGCTGCTAGCACAGCCAGGCGCAGCTTTTGCCAAAGAGGGAATCGCCGCCATGCGTGCCAAAAATTACGATCAAGCTGTAGGGAAGTTTGACCAGGCTATTCAGGCCGAGAGCTCAAATTACCGCTATTATGTACTGAAGGGCCAGGCCCTGGTTCGCCTAAAGCGCACGCCCGATGCCATACGTGCCTATGAGGGTGCCACACGTGCCAATCCGGGTTTTGCCGATGGATACAAGATGATTGGCCTGCTCTATATTAAGCAAAAGGACTACGGCAATGCCGTTACGAGCTTGAACAAGGCCTTTGATGCAGAGACCGACAAGTCGAAGAAGCTGGGCTACAAACTGATGACGGCCAAACTGCTGCTGCAGCTGAATAAATACAACGAAGCCCTGGCAGAGCTGAATCAGGCAAAGCAAATACAGCCAAACGATACCCGAATAGCAGCTACTGAAGGGCAAATCCACATCAAAAACAGCAACTGGCAGGCTGCCTACGATACCTATGGCCAGGCGGAGCAGATGGCCCGAAACCAACAGCAAAGCGGTTGTGCCATTGGTCAGTTTCAGGCAGGCAAGGCCGTAGCCGCCTCCAAGCTGGGGCGCGAGGCCGAGTTTAAGAGCACGGTAGAGGCCCTTAAGCAGTCTTGCCCCAAGATGGCCAGCTATGCAACGAACATGGTACGCGCTTCTGGTTCCGGTCGTTTCCTGGCCACAGCCAACGGCTACCTGAAGGCTGATGCCTACGAAGAAGCCATTCAGTGGATCAACAAAGCCATAGAGTCTGGCGACAACAAGGCAGCCGTGCACAAATTTGCCGCAGTTGTATACTACAAGGCCGGGCAACCCTCTGTTGCCATCGATCACTTCAAGAAATCGGCCGAGGCCACGCCAGAACCCGAAAAACGCCTGGCTATATACGCTCAGCTTGCCAAGCTTCAGTTTAACTCGCAAGATTATAGCGGTGCTATACAAAGCATAGACCTGATTACGGCTAGCAAGCCCAACCCAGGTTTGTCCTTTATGAAGGCCCAAGCCCAATACAACCTGGGGCAGTATGCCGCTGCAGTTCAAACCGCCGAGGCGGTGTATGCCAAAGCGGAGACTGCTGCTCCCGCCCTTAAGGCCAAATACCAATTCTTCATCGGCCTGGCAAGCAAAAAAGCTGGTAACACAGAAAAAGCACGTGTCGCATTCAAAAATGCTGCCGTAGGCCCCTTCAAGCTGGCTGCTACCGAAGAAATGAAATCTATGGCCCAATAGGCCTACCGTTATCCGCTTATACAGGGCATCTGGCGATGCCCTTTTTTTATACCATCCGCCCCATTCTCGCTCTTCATCCTCCGCACCATGCAGGCCCCCAGCCGCTTATCCGTTGCCTACCTCGCTAGTCTTCTCTTGCTCATACTGCTGGGCATGGGTTGCAAAAACCAGTACCTGGTGGGCTATATGGACACCGAAACGTTTGCTGCCAGGTGCAAGTGGCGGCATACCCTGGACTACGACTACAAACCTCGTTTCCCCGAATATGTAGACAGCTTGCGTGCACTGCCCGACAGCTTCTCGGCTACCATTGTACTGGGCACCTGGTGCAACGATAGCCGAAAATGGGTGCGCCGCTTTTTTGCCCTACGGCAGGCCATGCCCCTACGCGAGGTAGAGATTGTAGCCGTAGACACCACCAAGCGAGACGAGCGGGGCTACTACCAGCGCTACAACTACGATTCTATCCCGGTCTTCATATTCCGGCGCGAGGCAGAGATAGGCCGCATCTACGTGAAGCCCGTTCGGCCCCGGCGCTCTATCGAGCGCGATATTTATCGAATTGTAAAGCCTGGGGGTACGCACTAGTCCGTTAGTCTTTTTTTCGCACCTTTGCACCATGCTCAAGACCCCCATGCACGCCTGGCACCTGGCCCACGGTGCCTCTATGATGCCATTTGCCGGCTATGACATGCCGGTACGCTACACCAGCGACAAACAAGAGCACCTGTGTGTGCGCGAAAAGGTAGGCATCTTTGATGTAAGCCACATGGGCGAGTTCCTGCTGCGTGGCCCCCATGCCCTGCAGCTACTTCAGCAGCTTACCTCCAATGACGTGAGCAAGCTCGCCGTAGGCAAGGCACAATACAACTGCATGCCCAATGAGCAGGGCGGGATTGTGGATGACCTGATTGTATACCGGCTGGAGGAACAGCTATACCTGGTGGTGGTAAATGCCGCTAACATTCAAAAGGACTGGGACTGGATCTCTGGCCGAAACAACCTGGGTGTAGAGATGGAGAACCTATCGGACCAGACGGCGCTGATGGCTGTGAGTGGCCCCCTGGTGCTACAGACCCTGCAGGGGCTAACCGACCTGCCAATCGGCGACCTGCCGTTCTACGCCTTTACAAAGGGCAAGATAGCGGGTATAGATAATGTACTGATTGCCACTACCGGCTACACCGGCGAGCGCACCTTTGAGCTGTATGTGCGCACCGAGCACGCACAGGCCCTGTGGGATGCCGTGATGAAGGCCGGTGCACCCTATGGCATTCAGCCCATTGGGCTGGGTGCGCGAGACACGCTGCGCCTGGAGATGGGCTATATGCTCTACGGCAATGACATTACCGACACCACCAGCCCGCTGGAGGCTGGCTTGGGCTGGATTACCAAGCTGGACAAAGGTGTGGATATGACCCAGGCAGACTACCTGCGCCGGCAAAAGGAAACAGGAATACAAACCCGCCTGGTAGCCCTGGAGCTGCAGGAACGCGGGATACCGCGCAGCCACCTGCCCATCCTGAAAGATGGCAAGACAGTGGGTGTGGTAACCAGTGGCTCCTTTAGCCCCAGCCTGAATAAGGGGATAGGCCTGGGCTATGTGCCCAAAGAACTAAGCAGCCTGGATACCGAGCTGGATATCCTTGTGCGGGAAAAGCCCCTGAGGGCTAAGGTGGTGAAAGCTCCCTTTCTGAAAGAAACCAGTTTGTCTCAACTCAAGTAATATGGAAAAGCAAAGAGATCTACAGCCTGAGGATCAGGAAGTGATAGAAAGCTACCTGCAGCTATTCGAGGAAATGATGGCCGAGGAGCAGGTAAACCGCACAAACTACGATGCGGCCCTGCTGGAAGACCTGTATCAGGCCCTGCTGGAAGACACTGAGACAGACGAAGATGTAGACTACCTGGTATATCAGGTGGGTGTACTGCTGGGCCACCTGCTGGCACGCGACCATGGCTACCAATGGCAGCACATTACCGATGAAGACGGCGAGACGCTCATTTTGGTGCGCGGAGAGGATGAGCCTGTTTATGTCTTTGACCTGGTGTACAACCTGCTGGAAGACGAGTCTAGCGAGACCGAAGAGCCCGACCTCTTCTTCGAGGCCTTTATAGAGAGCGTACGGGCCTAGTCGGCTTGCCCGGCTTCTACACCGCCTGGGTATCCCACAGCAGTTCGTCGAAGCGGAAGAATCCCCTGCGCCCAATGATCTTCTCGGCAGCAACAACTGCCCCCAGGGCAAAGCCCCGCCGATTATGCGCCTCGTGCGTCAGGCTGATCGTATCCTCGTAGCCGGTATAGCTCACGGTATGTATGCCTACAATCTTGCCCGCCCGCACACTGCCTATACTTAGTTCGTCGGCCATGGGTGCGCGCTTGGCCAGGTCGGCAGGGGTTGCGTAGCTGCGCTTTCGTTCCAGCCGCTCCACTATCTGCTCGGCCAGGCTAAGGGCTGTGCCACTGGGGCTATCTTGCTTGTGGGCATGGTGGCGGTCCTCTATAAACACATCGTAGCCCGGATGGGCGTTCATGATCTCGGCCAGCTGCTTATTGAGCCGGAATAGAATGTTCATACCCAAGCTAAAGTTGCTGGCATATACCAGGCTGGTGCCCTGGCTCAGCACCCGTTCCCGGATATTTTCGCGCATTTCCTCCCAGCCTGTGGTGCCAACCACCAGGGGGATAGACTTGGGTATCAATCGCTCCAGATTGACCCGAACAGCATCGGGCTGTGTAAATTCAATAACAACGTCCGTGTTTCCCTGGCTAATGGCCTGTAGGTCTTCCTGATTGTCCGCGTGGATCTTGTACACAATTTCGTGTCCGCGCTCCAGAGCAATTTCTTCTATCTCGCGCCCCATCCTTCCATATCCTACAATCGATATCCGCATGCTTCGAAAATACGGCTTTTAGCTGGCATCACAAGCTGGGCTTGCCCCCACGCATTTCGGCTGCCAGCAAGTGGGCCCAGCCCCTACTCTGTCGCTGGTGGGCTCTCTTCTCGGTGCTTTCCGTCGCCCTTTCGATGGTAGTACCACTTTACCGGCTTGCTGTACAGCTCGGTGCCTGGGTTCCGGCGGATCCAGAAGCCCAGGCGGATTTGCGCCATGGGCAACCAAAACTGTCCGCTTGCGGGGTCGGCTTCAGCGGCACTTGCGGCCTTATATTTCTCCATGGCGTAGAGGACACCCAGGTTTACATCCAGGTACATCAGTCCCTGGGGGCGCAGGTCTATCCGCAGGCCGACCAGTAGCTGGTACAAATCCAGGTCTCTAACCCGACTGTTACCCGCTCTGTTTGCCGCTGTAAGGCCCCAGTCATCGTGCCAGGAGGCCTCTAGCATGGCTGCGATATAACGATTGCCGGGGTCCAGTCGCTTCAGGTAAAAGAGCTTTTGGCTTAGCCCAACCGACAGATACCCCAGGCCCGGTGCCAAATGCAGGCTTGTGCCGCGGAAGCCCAGATCTGCGCTAGCCTTGCCGTACATATACGTCCCGCCCAGCCCTAGCGACCCACCCAGCTGTAAACGAGGCCGTGTGTTGAACTGCGCCTGTAGCCGGTAGGGGGGCAACAGGAGCAGGGGCAGCAGGAGCAAGAAAAAAAACCCTGCCCACCTGTATGGCCCGGAGTATGTAGTGACACGAAGGGGCATGCTGTAGCCTACGCAGCCTTGGCCGGTGAAACCCCTATGCTGCGGATCCCGCGCACCAGAATCTCCCAGTCCATGGACAGACTATAGTGGTGGGCATAATGATAGTCCAGCTTATTTTTCTCTTTCCGGCTCAGAATACGGCCCTTGGTGCGACTGCTAAGCAGCCCCTCCAGGGTCAGCACCCCGTGCTTAATGCGCGGTAGCTCAGGCTGTGTTCCGTCTATGTAGCCTACCAGGTGCCGCTTGCCCATCAGCACAGACACAAGTGCGCGGATGGCGGACCCTGGGGCTCGATATAGCCAGGCCGTAAGGGGAAAGCACAGCAGCAGCAGCAGGCTGGCGGCATAGTCAAACACCTGCTTGCGAAAACGAACCTCTGGGTGCTCTAGCCGAGCATGCAGGGGCTGGCTGGCGGCACTGCTCAGGATCACGTTAGGCCCAATCAGATAGTCGGCCTGGTGGGGTACAATCTTGAAGTGGATGTGCTGGCTAGCCAGGCTCGTCATATGGCGGATGATCTCGTGTGTACTGAGCGACTGATTGCAGAACACAACTTCTTCTATCTTGTAGTAGCGGATGATCTCGTCCAGCTGGCCCGCCACGCCCAGCACATCGCCCTGGTGCATCTGCGCGTCCTTTCCCGTGTCATTGGGCAGCACGATGCCCACGCATACATGGGGGTAGTAGATCTGCTCGGCCAGCAGGTATTGCACCCGCTCGGCCTCTTGCCGGCTGCCCACTATCAAGTAGCGGCGCTGCGGAATCTGGTCCAGGAATAAACTGCCGCCCCGCATAAAGGTGGCGATGGCGCGCAGCAGGATGGTACTTAGCAGGGTGGCAGCCGCAATCAGCAATACTGTGCCCCGGCTAATATTGAGGTCCTGGAAAATAAAGTTGAGGGTGGCTATTCCGATAAAGCCAAACAAAGAGCCCAGTGCTGCAAGGCGAAGCCTGTAGGGCCTGGCATAAGCGCCCACGGATAGGAGCAGCAGCACAAAGGTGGTGGCATAGATGGGCGCCAGTATGGCCAGGTAGAAACGGTCTGACAGCAGGCTTGTATCCTGCTGTAGCACCTGCTGGTCGTAGAGCATACCCATGCTGAGGCTTATGCCATAGATGACGATCCACTCCAGCAGCGGGAAAAGACTGCGGCTAAGCACGCGGCTGCCGATGGACAACGAGGCGCGGAAGTAAATGGCCAGCTGAATGAGGAGCATAAAAAGGCGCCGCCGCCCTTTACTGAAGTGCTTTTCGGCAAAAATCAGCATGGCGCGGTAAAACACCAGCACATAGTTCAGGCTCCCCTTCCGGGTACTCTCGCCCTTGTAGTGTATAATCTGCGTGCCGCTGAAGTAGTGGTTTTCGTATCCGGCCTGGGTAATGCGATAGCTCAGGTCTATATCCTCGCCATACATAAAGTAGTCTTCATCCAGGTAGCCGATCTCCTCCAGCATCTGCCTGCGCAGAAACATACAGGCGCCCGACAGTACTTCCACGCGGTGGTTTTTATTCGGGTCCAGGTACGAGAGGTGATAGCGACCAAACCGCCTACTGCGTGGAAATAGACGAGCCAGGCCGAACACCTTGTAGAACGCTACCCAGGGCGTGGGCAGTGCCCGCTTGCTCTCGGGCAGGAACTCGCCCTTTCCATTCACCATCTTTACGCCCAGCCCGCCTGCCCTTGGGTGGGCATCCAGGTAGGCCAGTACCTTAGTAAAGGTGTCTTCCTCCACAATGGTATCGGGATTCAGCAGCACCACGTATTCTCCACGGCTCTGTGCAATGGCCTGGTTATTGGCTTTGCTGAAACCCACGTTGTCTCGGTTCGCAATCAGCTTTACCCAGGGGTAGTGCTTGCGAAGCATGGCCAAGCTGCCATCTACCGAGTTGTTGTCTACCACAAACACCTCTGCGGGCAGATGCTGAATAGCCCGCTGCACCGACGTGAGCGCCTGTGCCAGAAAGTGCTTGACATTGTAGTTTACAAGTATGATAGAGAGTTTCAGCATCAGGCTTCGGTGGGTAGCAGGTAGTCGGTTCGGTGCATAAGCGAGCGGCCCAGGGTCAGCTCATCGGTATAGGCCAGGTCGCTACCCATAGGTATGCCCCGGGCGATATTGGTCATGCGAATGGGTACACCCCTCAGTTTTTTTACGATATAAAAGGCCGTTGTTTCGCCCTCCATGGTGGAGCTTAGTGCCAGGATCAGCTCCTCGGTGCCCTGGGTATGCACACGCTGCACCAGGGAATCTATATTTAGGTCTGAGGGGCCGGTGCCGTTCATCGGGTGGATCAAACCACCCAGCAAATGATATTGACCCTGGTACTGGCCAGTACGCTCTATGGCCATCAGGTCTCGTACATCCTCCACTACACAGATTTGCTTGTCGTTTCGGCGTGTATTCAGGCAGATGTTGCAGCGCGGGCCGTCGCTTATATTAAAACACTGCTGGCAGTACTGGGTACGCGTCTTCAGCTCTATCAGTGCGTGCCCTAGGGTCTCGCTCAGGCCATAGGGATCCTTCAGCAGCTGCAGGGCCATGCGCAGGGCTGTCTTCCGCCCAATGCCCGGTAACTGGGCCAGGGCTTCCACCACTTTTGCTATGGCATCCGAGGGGTACTCCATGTACGCATGCAATGAAAACGACGCACAAGTTGGCACTTGCAGTTAAACTTGTGTACCAAGATAGGTAAAGCCTGTGTTATCTGGGCATGGTACTGGCCGGGCCGACTCATCTTCATGGTTATTTCATTTTTCGATCCGCTTTTTTTCAAGTACTGCCCGGGCACCGGCTTGTTTACAGCCTATTCAGAATCTGCACGTAATGTTCTCTATATGTGGGGATTTTGCTGCCATATCTGCCAGGCTGCCTCGGCCTGTAGCTCCAGCATTCGCAGTCCATTCTGCACCTGTGCACCCTGGCTGGCACCCGCCTGCATAAAGGCCGTGTCTGCAGGGTTATACACCAGGTCCATCAGCAGATGGTGCCCAGTAAGTACTTGATAGGGAATGGGGGGCCTGCTACCCACATCCGGATGCATACCCAGGGGGGTCGTGTTGATGATCAGGGTGTGTGCCCGAATCAGACCGGAGTCCAGGTCGGTGTAGGCCAGGTGGTTGGCCCCAGCACCCAGCGGTGTACTGCGGCTTACTAGCGTAATGCCCCTACAGCCGGGTAGCTGATGCAGGGCATACTGAACAGCCTTGCTAGCCCCACCACTACCCAGTACCAGTGCGTGGAACGCGTCTGGCAAACTAAACGCTTCCAGTAGTGCCTGCCGGAAACCGGCCCAATCGGTATTATGCCCTCTCAGTCGCCCGTTGGGCTGAAACTCGATTGTGTTAACTGCGCCAATCCACTCGGCTTCCGGGCTCAGACTGTCCAGGTACGAGCGGATCTCCTCTTTATAAGGTATGGTAATATTTAGGCCCGAAAGTCGGGGCTCGGCAGCTACCCACTCGCGAAAGCCCACCAGACGCTCCCGCTCAAAGGCCTCGTACGCATAGGGCAACCCCAGCTGCTCGAACTTGCGCTGGAAGTAAGCCGGAGAAAAGCTGTGTCCCAGCTTCTTACCAACGAGCCCATACAGTCGCACTATTTTCTTATGTGGCATGAAACTAAATAGCTATCGTACAATATTAGCCCCTGTCGAGTAGATTTTTTCCGGCAAAGACAATATTTATATGAAATAAATTTAGGAAAGTATTCGTACAGATTTCTATATTAGCAACCCGAATAGAGTCTGTCCAGCCCTTTGGATCTCGCACCTATGAAAAAACTGAAGCCCTGTCTACTAGGTTTGCTTGCCCTTGTATATGTTCTGCCAGCTTCGGCCCAGGATCCGCAGTTTTCGCAGTACTATGCAAACAAGCTATGGCTCAGTCCTGCTTTTGCCGGTTCTGGCATTGGTCCCAGGTTCATCACCAGCTTTCGTTCCCAGTGGTCTGGCATACCGGGTGCATTCCGCACCTTTTCCGCCAGCTTCGATGCCCCCATCTACTTCGGGAACGTACAGAACGGCATCGGCTTCTCCGTACTGGCCGACCAGGCAGGCGATGGTGCCCTCACTACCCTGCAGCCGCTGTTTAACTATGCATTTCTGGTTGAGCTTTCCAATCATAGCGGGCTTCGCTTTGGTCTATCGGCAGGCCTGAACATTACCTCGATCGACTTTTTTGCCTTGCGCTTCCCAGACCAGCTACAGGCCGGGAGTGGTGGCGTAAGCCAGGAGTTCACCGGTGGGGGCGGGCTGTCCAACATCTCGAACAACAACCGGGTGCGTGAAGAAGTGGGTGCCGGTGTCATCTACTACAATCGGTACCTCTTTGCCGGTGCTACCATAAAGCACATTACGCAGCCTGAGCAGCGGCTGCTGGATGGTGCCCGCGTAAACAGTGTGGGCACCGAGCGTGTAGACACCCAGCTGCCCAGGATGATCAGCGGCTTTGCCGGCGGCAACATACCCCTGGACCCCCAGCTGAAAGGTACGATCATGCTTACCCCCACCGTGCTCTATCGTGTTCAGGGGCCCTTTAGCCAGGTGGATGTGGGTACCTACTTCAAATTCGATTACCTGTCCATTGGTGCCTACTACCGCGCCCTGGGCAATGACGCAATCATAGGCATAGTAGGCATAGACTATAACAACCTGCGCATAGGCTATAGCTATGACTACACCACCAGCCAGATAACCAACCGAGTAAGCGGTGGCTCGCACGAAATTTCGCTCAGCTACGAGCTGGAGCAGAAGCGCAAACGGCGTAAGCCAAAGCCAAAATTAACTTGCCCCAATTTTTAATTTACCGGGCATTCACTAAATCCGCTATCTTTGCCACACCTGATCCAAGATTAACTCCTATATGCTGAACGTAATGAAAAAACCATTACTCCTTCTGGCTGTTGCCGCGCTGCTTGCAGGCTGTGCTACAGATATTGAGCGTGCCCCAAGCCAAAGCTCGGTTACTGGCCGGAATACCGAAGAAATTGCAGAACACGCCTACTTCAAGCTAAGAGATCTGAAGTATCAGGGTCAGGAGGCGCCTCCAGGCATGGTCTTCATCGAGGGCGGTACCTTCCACATGGGTGGCGGTGAGCAGGACATTGAGTTTTCGAGCAATAACCGGGAACGCCAGGTATCTGTAACGAGCTTCTATATCGACCAGACAGAAATCACCAACCTGAGCTGGAAAGAATTTATGGCAGGGCTGGGCGGACAGCAGCAGTTTGAGGCCATGATGCCCGACACCACTGTGTGGTACAGGGAGCTTTCGTATAATGAGCCCTATGTGCTGTATTACTTTCAGCACCCCGGCTTCCTCCAATATCCGGTAGTGGGGGTAGACTGGTATCAGTGCATGGAGTTTTGCAAGTGGCGTACAAATGTGCTGAATGAGGACCTGGCTGCACAAGACCCCGAAAGCGTAGCCTACCCGGCTGTGCGCCTGCCAACAGAGGCCGAGTGGGAATATGCGGCACGTGCCGGATATGAGCAGGAGAATTACCCCTGGGAGGGCAAGAGCCTCCGCGAGGCAGAAAGCCGGTTTTCCGGAGATTTCAACGCCAACTTCAAGCGCGGACGTGGAGACTATGCGGGCCGTAGCAACAAAGGCGGTTCCTTCCTGATAGAGGGGCTAAATGACAAATACATGATTCCAGCCCCTGTTACCGCATACATGCCGAACGAGTTTGGCCTGTATGAGATGGCTGGTAACGTAGGAGAATGGACGCTGGACGTATACCGTGTACTTTCCTACCAGGATGTGGAAGATCTGAACCCATTCCGCCGCCGCGGTAGGGTAACTGACCCCATGCAGCAGGACATCAGCTATGGACAGGATGGTGGCTCTGCCACTCCATCCGCACAGAACGGTCGCCTGTCGCTTCTGTATAGCAATCAGGCCGTGAAAGATTATGAGCAAAGCTATATATCCGCTGTGTTTGACCCCGCAGGCTTCGACAATTCCTATGACGACTACGACAACACCCGCGTGTATCGTGGTGGCAGCTGGAATGACCCGGCCTATTACCTCACCTGTGGCAGCCGCCGCTTTATGTATGCGGACAGTTCAAGCTCTACCATCGGCTTCCGCTGTGTAATGACCCGTGTAGGCAGCCCGAGCGAATAGGCTACCCACCACCCTGGTAAGAACCTTGGATAAAGCCCAGATAAAAGAGGCCGGTAAGACATACCGGCCTCTTTTGCATGAAAAAGGATCTTGCTGTTTTCTGTCTTAGGTTGGCGCTTATTTTTGAAGGCTTAATTTTTGTTAAACCCCGAACTCAATAGCCGCCCCATCTGTTAGCGGCAAGACTGCATCTAAGCACACGCACGTGAAAATTCCGCTATCGGTAAAAATAATCGATCATCTGTCTGATCGCCTGCAAAAGAAGTTCAACCCTGCGGAGGTTTCGGATCTTTACCGCTCATTTAGCGAGTACCCAGGCGAAGCTAGCCCACAGCAGCTCTTCAACGAGCTAAATGATGTTGGCTCGCATGTGCTGCTGGTTTTTCAGGAGCAGGGGGTGCGCGAGGCAGAGTTTCTGCAGATGCTGGATATGCGCGTACTACCCATCCTGGCTTTTCGCGGCCAGGATGCGCCCAAGCCCATTTTGGTATTTGCCACCAGCCCACAGCAGGTAGAGGTGCTGGCTGTGGGAGAGCCCGGGGCCAGCCCCGAATGGATGGACCCGAGAGAACTGGCCAGCGAACTGTACCGAGAGGAAGACCGGCTGTATGTTGTTACCCACGTGCAGGTAGACCCTACCTACAGCCAGCCCGACGGCCAGCATCTCTCGCCCGTAAAGCGCCTGTGGCGCCTGTTTTTTGCTGAGCGGAAGGATATCTTCTTCGTATACCTGTATGCCATTGCAGTGGGTCTGCTCAGCCTTACCACCCCCCTGGGGGTGCAGGCCATCATCGGCCTCATCAGTGGAGGCTTAATTCTGGAGCCGGTTGTGGTGCTCATCGGCTTTGTAATTGTGGGCACGCTGCTAAGTGGCGTGCTGCAGGTGCTACAGGTCAGCATCGTCGAGTCCATCAAGCAGCGGGTGTTTGCCAAGGCGGCTTTTGAGTTCGCCTTTCGCATGCCGCGCATCCGGACGGACAGCCTGAAGGACAAGTATGCACCCGAATTGATGAACCGCTTCTTCGAGGTGCTGACCATACAGAAGGGGTTCAGCAAGATCCTGACCGATGTACTGAGCAGCCTGCTACAGGTACTCTTTGGCCTACTGCTTCTGGCATTTTATCACCCCTTCTTTATTTTCTTCGGAGCGCTACTCATCCTGCTGCTCTACCTCATTTTTCGCTCTACTGGCCCGCGTGGGCTAGAAACCAGCCTACTGGAGAGCAAATACAAGTACAAAGTGGTGCAGTGGATAGAAGAGGTAGCGCGTACGGTAACGACCTTTAAGCTAGCAGGGCATACCAGCCTGAATATCCAAAAGGTAGATACCGAGGTAGCTCACTATCTGGATAAGCGCAAGGCACACTTCCGGGTGTTGATGGTACAATACGTCAGTGTAGTGGCCTTCAAGGTGCTGATTACGGGCGGGATTCTGATTTTGGGTAGCCTGCTCGTTATCAATAACCAGATTACGCTGGGGCAATTCGTTGCCAGCGAAATCGTAATCATCTCCGTGCTACTAGCCGTGGAAAAGATCATCCTGAGCCTGGACGTGATCTATGATGTGCTAACTGCGGTAGACAAGATCGGGCACGTAACAGATCTGCCACTCGAAGAGACGCACGGCCACATCATTCAGGAGCCAGCCTGCGGCACCGATACCCGTCAGATTCCCGGCTTCGCCATCCAGCTGAAGGACCTGCACTACCAGTACGAGGGCCATGTGGCACTGCAAGCTATCAACCTGGACATTGCCCAGGGCCAGATTATCGGCATTACGGGGCCTGCAGGCAGCGGTAAAACCACCCTGCTCAACGTAATCAGTGGCCTGCTGGACGACTACACGGGGATAGTGGCCTATAATGGCTTCAGCATGCGCGACATCAACCTGACGAGTCTGCGCGACAACATTGGCGATGCCCTGGGCACCCAAGACATCATCTACGGCACCATCGAGGAGAACATCAGCATGGGCAAAAACCGCCTGAGCTTTGACCAGATACAGTGGGCACTGGAACAAGTGGAACTTTCCGACTGGGTAAACCGCCAGCCCAAAGGCATACGCACCGTACTGCTCTCGGGCGGAAAGAACCTGGAGGCCACCACCATCCGCAAGCTGCTCCTGGCACGCAGCATCGTAGAGATGCCGCGCCTGATTGTGCTCGATGAGTTCTTCAATAACCTGGACCCCGACTATAGCCGGCGCATGATGCAGTTCCTTACGGCCCGGCAGCATGGCTGGACCCTGATTGCCGCCACGCGCAATCCCTATTTCCTCTCCTGCTGCGACGTGGTGGTTATGCTGGACCAGGGTGAAATCGCACTCGGTGGTAGCTATAAAGAGGTAAAGAAATCGGCTCGATTCAAAGCATTCTATGGAGAAGAAGCCTAGCTACTTTCACACCGAGGTGGAGCGCATGCATGTAGAAAAAAGATTCTACAGCTTTCGGCTCCTTACCATCAATCGTTCTACCCGGGTTATTGCATACGGTTTGATCGGGCTGTTTGCCCTCGTACTCATCGCCATGTTTCTGCCCTGGCAGCAGAACGTGCGCGGCCAGGGCTACGTAACCACCCTGCTACCCGGAGAGCGCCCCCAGCAAGTAAATACTGCCATCGGCGGCATCATCCAGCGCTGGCAGGTGCGCGAGGGCCAGTATGTACGGCGGGGAGATACCCTGATGGTGATCAATGAGATTAAGGAAAAGTTCTTTGACCCCAAGCTGCTAGACCGCACTGAGCAGCAGGTGCAGGCCCAGAATGAGGCGAACCTGAGCACCCAGGACAAGGCGCGTGCGCTGGACAACCAGATACAGGCCCTGCAGGATGCCATGACCTTTAAGCAAGCCCAGGCGCGAAACAAGGTGGTGCAGAGCCAGGCCAAGCTGCAGAGCGACAGCCTGAACTTCCTGGTAGCCCGCCAGCAGTTTGCGCGCTACGAAGAGCTGTATGCCCAGGGCCTGATCAGCCTGACGGATTATGAAAAACGACGTGTCAAGTTTCAGGAAACACAAAACTACTACGAGGTGGCGCAGCAGGAGCTGGAGAATGCCCGCATTGGCCTGCTGGGTGTACGCGCGGAGTACATGGACAAGATTAGCAAGGCCCTCAGCTCGCGCAGCGAGGCACTGGGCAAGCTGAGTGAGGGCCAGGGCAAACTGGCCAAGCTGGAAAACGAGCAGAGCAACCTGGAGATACGCGCCGGCTTCTACATCATCCGCGCACCCCAGGATGGACTGGTGGTAAAAACCCTGAAGGCCGGCACCGGCGAAACCATTAAGGAAGGCGATGCCATCTGCACCATCATGCCAGCAGACTACCACCAAGCGGTAGAGCTCTATGTATCGGCCACCGATGTGCCCCTGCTAACCCCCGGCCGCAAGGTACGCCTGGAGTTTGACGGCTGGCCCGCCCTGCAGTTTAGCGGCTGGCCGAGTGTGAGTGTGGGCACCTTTGGCGGCGAAATAGCCGTGGTAGACATGGTAAAGAGCACCAATGGCAAATACCGGGTACTGGTAAAGCCCGACCCACAAGAGGACCCCTGGCCGCGCCAGCTGCGGATAGGCAGCGGCGTGTATGGCTGGGCCATGCTGGATGAGGTGCGAATATGGTTCGAAATATGGCGCCAGCTGAACGGCTTCCCGCCTAGCCTGCAGATGCCTATGGAGTACGAGCAGAAGGACCAGAAAAACATGAACGGGGATGCCCAAAAAACTAAGTAGCCTGCTAGCTGCGTGGCTGTGCCCCTGGCTGATAGCCGCACAGCTGCCTACAGCGGCAGACAGCCTGCCCCCCCAGCTGCTGCTGGAGCAGGTGTATGAGCAGGTGCTGCTGCACCACCCCCTTATCCGCCAGGCCGAGCTGCTGGGCGATATTGCCGAGGCCGAAATCCGCCTGGCACGCGGCGGCTTTGACCCCGGCCTGGATGTCCACTGGAACCAAAAAATACTGAAGGGCACCCAGTACTATACCAACTGGAACAACTTTGTGAAGATCCCCACCTGGTGGGGCCCCGAGATAAAAGCCGGCTATGAGCGCTATGTGGGCATTAACGTAAACCCGGAGAACTTTACCCCAAAGGAGGGCCTCATTTATGCCGAGATCAACGTGCCCCTGGGCAGGGACTTGCTCTTTGACATGCGGCGGAACGTGCTACAGCAGGCCCGCCTATTGCCACAGATGAATGAGGCCGAGCGGCTAAAGACGGTAAACAAGCTGCTGCTACAGGTGGCCAAGGACTACTGGGACTGGTACTACACCTACCGTGCCCTGGCTGTGTATGAGCAGGGTTACCAGCTGGCAGCCCAGCGCTTTGCCTTTACCCAGCAGGCAGCGCGCATAGGCGAGGCGGCGGCCATAGACACCGTGGAGGCACGCCTGGAAATGCTGGACCGGGAGATCCTGCAGGCCGAGGCACAGATAAAGTACCGGAATGCCGCCCTGGCACTCAGTAATCATCTGTGGACAGACTCGGGCCTGCCCCTGGAGCTACAGCCGGGCATAACCCCCCTGCGCACCGACCTGCAGGCACGCATACCCGAAGGGCTGGATAGCCTGCAGCAGACTGCCCTGAGTGCCCACCCCGAGCTGCTGAAGCTGAATGTAAAGATGCAGCAGCTCGCCTTTGAGCGCCGGTTCCAGAGCCAGGCACGCCTGCCCCAGCTCAGCGTAGACCTGAAGCCCTACCTGATACCCGGTACCGACCCCTTTGCACAACCCGGCATTCGATATTGGGAGGACAACTTCAAGGTAGGTGTCAACTTCTATACCCCCCT
This sequence comes from Bacteroidota bacterium, assembly GCA_021300195.1. Taxonomy (NCBI): domain Bacteria; kingdom Pseudomonadati; phylum Bacteroidota; species Bacteroidota bacterium. The sequence goes on from JAJTIE010000003.1 coordinate 99,165, forward strand.
CTTCCTGCGCAAGGAACGCGCCAAGCTGCAGCTAACAGACATAAAGCTACAGAGCACCCAGTGGGAAATAGATGCCACCCGGCGTGAGATACAGGTGAATGTGCAGAGCAGCTGGAACGACCTGAATAACTACGTGCGGCTGGTGGGCGTGCAGATCCGCGCAGTGTCTTATTCTGGCACGCTGCTGGATGCCTCTCAGGTAAAGTTTCGTGCAGGAGAAACCAGCCTCTTCCTGGTAAATAGCTACGAGCGAAAACTGCTGAAGGAACAAGTGGGCCTTGCTGAGCTGCAAGCAAAGTACGCCAAGAGCCTGGCCGCCTATTACTTCAGCTCTGGCACACCCCTGCGCCAGCTGCAATACTAGCCGGGGCAGGGCCGAAGAACAACAGCCGTATCTCGGCATCCTGTAGTAGCCTGCCCGTCGCCGTGTTACCCCTGTCCCGGTAGTCTAGTCGTAGATTGTTTTGACATAGCCTACCTGGATCAGCTTCTCCGCCTTGGTATAGAAGCTGAAACGGAACAGCCCGGCCTCGCGAAACAAGTAGGGGAAATGCACAAAATGATCCTCCGGATCTATATCCAGGTACAGGGTTTCCACCAGTTCGGTAAAGGCTTTGCCCTCCCGTTTCCATATATCCACCACCAGCTGGTTTGTGTAAAAGGGGCTGGGATTGGACACAAAAACAGTAACAGAGCTACCCCTGGGGCCTATGCCAAACACCTGGGCTACCTGGATGGCCTTGTCACCTTCCACCCGCTCGCAAAAGCCCACCTGCGCTTGTGCAAATGCCGGTGTAGCCTCTGCACCCGGCGTACCCCCGGTCTTTTGCAGGCTTAGCTGCACGGTCTGCCGCGCCAGCACGGTGCCCCCGTTGTTTACAATACGGGCTTCGTAGGCACCCGCCTCGCCAAAAAAATAGTCGATCACCACAAAACCTTGATCGGCCGGGTATTCCAGCGGAATCTTGTCTGAAAAGGTTGCGCCCTTCTTCTCGATCTCAAAGCGGAGGTTGGCCCCATCGGCCACCTTGCCCTGGCCCCGGAACAGGATGTAGAGGCTGCTGCCCTCTGTGCCAATCTGCCACTGGGTAGCCACGCCCTTGGGGCTACCGTCCTCGGTGTAGCTGCTGCAGAATACCAGCGTTTGCCCCACAGCCTGTGGCAGCAGGTACAGCCAGCCAGCCGTTATCAGGCCTATTGTATAAATCCTCCATGGGTGCATACGCGCAAAGATACAAGCTTGTATTCGCCGATTAGCGGGCAAAGGGCTACAGACCCGCCTTCCCGCTGCATTTCTTTATCTTGCAGCTCGAGCGCAAAATACATGCCAAATTTCCTGATCTCTGGGCCGATCTTCCTGTTTTTTATATGCCTGAATCTGGCAGCCTGCCTGCCAGGCCTGTGGGCCCAGCCTCTGGCTTCAGACTTTTGGGGCATGCATGTGCATGCGGGGGCACACTTCCCCACCCAGGCGCCCTTTGGCAGCCTGCGGCTGTGGGACAGCCAGGTGTGCTGGTACCAGCTGGAGCCTACCCAAGACACCTGGAACTGGGCTACCCTGGATGCGCGGGTGAGCCAGGCCGAGGCGCAGGGGATCTCCATCACCTACGTACTGGGGCAAACTCCCACCTGGGCCACTGCCAACCCCCAGGATACCATTAGCCCCTACTGCCACGGCTGCAACCACAACCCCCGTGTGCTGGCCGACTGGGAGGACTATGTGCGCCAACTGGTGCGCCGCTACCGGGGCCGCATACAGGCCTATGAGCTGTGGAATGAGCCCAACTACCGGCTGTTCTACAACCAGCCAGCAGACAGCTTTATTACCCTGGTGCGGGCTGCCGCGCCGATCATCCGAGCCGAAGACCCCGCAGCGCGCATCGTAAGCCCGGGCATTATAGCCAACGACTGGAAGTGGCAAAATACCGACGGCCCCACCTGGCTGCGGCAATACTTTGCCCGGGCGGAGGGCCGAAACTGCGATGCAGTGGGCATACACCTGTACACCCGCGAAGAACGGCCCCTGGAGCAGGAGCTGCTGCCGCTGATAGATACCGTACGGCACTGCCTGCAGGAGCTGGGGATGGGCAGCTACCCAATATGGGACACAGAAACAGGCTATGGAAATGCCGAGACGGCAAACCAGAGCAAGGTGCTGTATTATCGGGGCGACTCGGCCCAGGCCTGTGTGGCCCGGGCGCACCTGCTACGCTGGATGTGGGGTATACAGCGCTACTACTGGTATATGTGGGATAACCTGGGCTGGGTGGGCCTATACATGCTGCAGCCCGACTATGAGGCTCCTACGGCTGGCCAGCTGGCCTACCGCCGGCTGCGGCAGTGGCTGCTGGGGGCGCGGCTCATCCGCCACGAGCGGCAGGATGGGCGCTGGATGTGCGAGATAGAGAAAGACGGCCTGCGCAGCTACATCCTGTGGCACGAAAGCAAAGCCACCGAGTGGGCGGTGCCCGCGGCCTGGCGGGTGCACCAGCTGCACCACCTGGATGGTACCGCAGGCCCACTGCCTGCTGTACTCTCGGTAGGCCCTGTGCCGATACTACTTACCCCCTAGCGGGTTTTCCACCAGGCGTAGAGCCTAGGTGCGGCGGCTACGCCATGCGCTGTAGTGGTGATCCCCCTCCTCGGCCAGGGCGGGTACCGGCCAGGGGTTTCCGGCATCGTGCGCGGCCAGCAGGGCCGGGGCGGCACTGGCTGCCACGGCAGCCTCAGCAGCCGTGGGGGGCTCTGCCAGCAGCTCGGGCCGGTAGTACTGGCCCACAAAGCCGGTATCGAACTGGCCGCTGACAAAGGCCTCGTGCTGTAGCACAAAGCGGCAAAAATCCAGGGTGGTCTCCACCCCTACAATCTCGTATCGGCGGATGGCCTCGATCATTTTTGCAATGGCGGTGCCTCTATCCGCAGCGTGTACAATCAGCTTGCTCAGCATAGGGTCATAGTAGATGGGGATGTCCATCCCCTCGGCATAGCCATCGTCTACGCGTATGCCCGCCCCCTCGGGTGCCCGGTATACAGCCAGAGTGCCAATATCGGGCAGGAACTGATTGCGTGGGTCCTCGGCATACACCCGTACCTCAATGCTGTGGCCCTGTATATGCAGGTCTTCCTGCCCGAAGGGCAGCCGCTCGCCCCGGGCAATGCGTATCTGCCATTCCACCAGGTCCAGGCCTGTAATCATCTCCGTTACCGGGTGCTCTACCTGCAGGCGGGTGTTCATCTCCAGGAAATAGAATTTCCGGTCGGCATCTACCAGAAACTCTACCGTGCCGGCATTGGTATAGCTACAGGCCTTGCATACATTCACTGCGGCCTCGCCCATAGCCTTGCGCATCTCGGGAGTCAGGATGGCACTGGGTGCCTCTTCCACCACCTTCTGGTGGCGGCGCTGCACGCTACACTCTCGCTCAAAGAGGTACACCGTATTGCCCTGCTGGTCGGCCAGCACTTGTATCTCGATGTGGCGGGGGCCCAGGGCGTATTTTTCGATAAACACGGCACCGTCTCCAAAGGCGCTCTCGGCCTCGTGCACGGCCCCCTGCATCTGGGCCTCAAACTCGGCCTCGTTTTCTACAATGCGCATGCCCTTTCCGCCCCCGCCGGCACTGGCCTTTATAAGCACCGGGAAGCCAATTTCTCGGGCTATCTGCCGGGCAGCAGCCACATCGGTTATGGGCTCGGCCATGCCGGGCACCAGGGGCACCCCATAGGCCTGTACAGCCTGCTTGCTGGCTATTTTGCTGCCCATCAGCTGCATACTCTCTGCGCTAGGGCCTATAAAGGTGATGCCCGCCGCCTGGCAGGCAGTGCGAAAGGCTGCATTCTCGCTCAGGAAGCCGTAGCCGGGGTGCAGGGCATCGGCCCCTGTTTTTTTGCACAGGGCCAGGATGTCGTCCCCCCGCAGGTAGCTGTCTCGGCTGGGGGCTGGGCCTATGCAGTAGGCCTCGTCGGCATAGGCTACGTGCGGGCTGTGGGCATCGGCCTCGCTGTAGATGGCTACCGTTTGTATGCCCATGCGGCGGGCGGTCTTCATTACCCGCAGGGCTATCTCGCCGCGGTTGGCTACCAGTATCTTTTTCATGCACCACAAAGGTACGCAAAGCCCGATATGGGCGTGCACCCCCGCCCCTGCCAGGAATGCACGGACGGCGGCTCAGTGCCCGGGCACCGGGTGGTCTGTGCCCGGTTTGGGTGGGCGGGCCACCGTGGCTAGCCTATGTGTAAGGTGCTGGGTCTCGTAGGCAAAGATGCCCTCGGGTGTCAGTTGGTCTATGCGCACGCGCTGGCTGGCATGCAGGATTTCTCCGTTCTCCAGCACCATGCCCACATGGGTAATGCGCCCCTTGTCGTTGCAAAAGAAGGCCAGGTCTCCGGGCTGCCGCAGCTCATAGGCAATGGGGCTGCACACCTCCGCCTGCTGCCAGGCATCGCGCGGCAGCCACTGCCCGCACAGGCGGTATGCCATCTGCACCAGGCCAGAGCAGTCTATGCCTGCCTCGGTCTTGCCCCCCCACAGGTAGGGTGCATTTAGGTAGCATAGGCCTGCCTCTATGGCCGTGCCATAGGGAGATTCGGGCAGGTGGACCGCTGGCAACTGAAACTGCTGCTGCCCCAGCCGGAAGTGCTGAGGCAGGCCCGGCGGCAGGGCTGCGCCGCACTCCAGCAGCACCGGTGTGGCAGGCTGTGGGCTGTGGGCCAGGCTGCGCAGCACGGGTAGCGTGTGGGGCACCACCCGCCAGGTAGAGGCCAGCCAGGGGTCTGCGGCTTCCGGCTGGCCCAGCATGGGTGCAGGGGCCCAGCCCGTGTAGTCATCCCACAGGCTACGCAGCTGTAGCCAGTCGGGCACCTGGGCCAGCACCACCACAGGCTCGAATAGAAAGAGCTGAGACACCAGCTCACTTGCGTGGCGTGCCTCAGCCCGTAGGGGTACAATTCGCTCGGTGGCGATGCGTAGATCGTATGGCATTAGCGCAGCGGGATCTGCCCACTAAAGCGGCCGATGGTAACGGTGGCAGTCTTGCCAGTAGCGCAGCCCTCGCCGTAGTTTATGGTTACGTCCTGCGCATTTTGTGGCTGGGCCAGCAGCACCCCCTTGTAGATAAAGGGGCAGTCTACGTGAATCTCCAGCGGCTGCTGGATGGTGAGTGTATAGGGGTTGCCATTACGGCCGATGCCCGTGGCCGATCCGGTAATGCGGTACACATCATCGTAGATATTGAGTGCTGTAGTGGCGCCTGCCACCCACTCGCGCGTGCGGTTGCTGCTCCAGTAGATTACCCCACCGTTATTTTTCAGCGTTACCGTGTCATTCTCCACTACTGCGAAGGTGATGTTCCCGGCGGCATTGGCACCCTGGTTGGTTACCACCCGGCGAAGCTGGTGCCGGTTGTCATTCACGTAGTAGTTTTCGGTGGTGGTGGTAATTACGGTGTTTGCATCGCGGTAGTTTCCTGTCCAGCTGGCGCGGATGATGCCCCTGCGGGTGCGCAGGTCATTGCACAGGATGCCTGTGCTGCCAAAGTTGATGACCAGGGTACGGGGCGTGGCGGAAATGTCCAGGGTGGCGGAGGCCCCATTGGGCAGCTGCCAGATCAGTCCATCCTGGGTTTTGCCCGATCCGCCATTCACCTGGGCATCCACCAGGTTGCGCACATTGGCGGTCTCGCTCTCAGATAGTTCACTGTCTTGTGCAAAGGTGAGGTCTACCGTCTCGGGTTTATCGTCCTTATCCCGGTTGCAGGCAGTGATGAGCAAGCAGACAAGGGCCAGGAGCAGGTTTTTGGGGGTAAAATACTTCATGATTAGGCGTAAAAAAGTATGGTGTACGGACAGAGATAAGCAAAGTTTATGCCAATTGTGCCGAGATGCGAAAAGGTGATTGGTACAGATAGAGCGAGCGCGCTGCGCGGGTAAGGGCGGTATAGCTCCAGCGCAGCAGTTCGGTTTCCTGCCCTTCTCTAAAGAGCCAGGGCTCAAAGAGTACCATCACATGGTCCCACTGGCCACCCTGTGCCTTGTGGGTGGTGATGGCATAGCCGTACTTCAGCTGCAGGCACTGGATGTAGGGGTCGGTGCGCAGGTCTTTTTTTCGGGTGTTTTTGCCCTCGGCCCTCAGTTCTTGCATACGCGCCTGCCACACCTGGTTTGTCTGTGTTCGGGTTAGGGCGGGGCTGCTGCTGCCCAGTAGCGAGGTGGGCACCTTGCCCGTTATCTCGTGCTCTGTGCCCTCCAGGTCCTGAAAGCCCACTTGGCAGCTGCACCATTCCAGGCCATATTTTTCCTCGCGGCTTCTGTAGTCAATATGGCGCAGCACACCCAGGTCGCCATTGGCAATAAAGGGCAGCTCGTGGTACTGCTGCTGGTAGTAGTTCTTTACCACCAGCACGCTATCCCCCTGCACCAGGTAGTCCGGCTCGTGGAAGAGCTGTGCGCGTATGGCCTGGTTGATCTTTACGGCCATTCCATTGCTGTGGCACAGGATAACACAGGCCTCGGGCCTGTCGGGCTCATACAGCTCGCAGAAGCGCTCCACCAGCTGCTGTCCACTTTCCAGTACATGCACGTCTTCTGCGGTATGCAGGCTTAGGTCTGCCAGGGCACGTTCTCCATCCAGTGCCTCGCGCAGGCGCGTAGCGTTGTAGAGTATGCCAGAGTGTAGCGCCTGGCGTTTTACCTCGGTCAGGGTGGTGCGTCCGGCGGTCAGGCCCAGCTGCTCCGTCAGGTAGCGGGTGCTTAGCGCCGGGCTACGGTTGCTGCCCACGGGGGGTAGCTGGGCAGGGTCGCCCAAAAAGAGCATGCGCTTGCCTGCCGCGCCGTCGTAGGCATACTGTACCAGATCGGCCAGTAGTGGGCGGTTTTCCAGGCCATTCCCCTCGGGGGTGTCTCCGTCTCCCAGCATGCTGGCTTCGTCTACAATATAGACCGTTCGTGCCGGGTCGTCATTCTTGTTCAGCCGGAAGCGGATGCTGCCACTGGCATCGCTCTCTGCCCGATAGATGTATTTGTGTATGGTGCTGGCATTGCGCCCGGTGCGGGCTGCCAGCACCTTGGCGGCCCGGCCTGTGGGGGCCAGTAGCACACAGCGGATGCCCTGGTCGGCCAGCCAGTGCACCAGTGCCTGCATCATAGTGGTCTTGCCCGTTCCGGCAGCCCCCTGCAGCACCAGCAGGGGGCGCAATGCCCCGGTGCCTAGCCAGCGGCCAAGGGCGTGGAAGGCCCGCTGCTGGTGGCCGGTGGGCTCCAGCCCGAAGCAGGCTAGCAGCTCGGCCTCTATCTGTGCGGGGGGGATGGACAGCATGGATGCGTGATTGCGGCGGTGCGAAAAGCCCGATGTGCTACGTGCGCTGGTATACGCCATTCAGGTGGCGGCCTTGCTCGTCATAGTCCAGCCCGTAGCCTACCACAAAGGCCGACTCAATCTCAAAGCCCACGTACTCGGGCGGCTGTGCGTAGGCATGGCAGGTGGGCTTGTACAGCAGGCTGGCCACGCGTATAGGCCCGATACCCGCCAGCTGCTGGCGCAGGAAGTGGAGCGTGTGCCCGCGATCTACAATATCCTCCAGGATGAGTATCTGCGCACTGGGTGGGAAGGGGGGGCCTAGCTGAAAGTGTGGGCTACGCTGGGCCTGCTGCGCGCCTCCATAGGTGCTAATCTTTACCGGATGCAGCAGGTAGGGGAACTGCAAGTAGGGCATGAGCGCACCGGCAAACCGAAAAGCCCCGTTCAGTACGGGCACCAGTAGCACGGGTGCATCGGCAGTAGCCCCTGCGTAGTGCAGGTTCAGCATGCCTGCCAGCACCTGGATGCGGGCCTGCAGCTGTGTGTGCGAGAGGAGGAGCCGAAAGGTATGGCCATTTAGCCGATATAGTGCCGGAGACGCTGCCGGGCTGCCTGCCTCGGCAGGGTATGGGGGCGAAGGTTCGGATGGAGACATGGCCTGTGTGGTATACCGGTTGCCTAGTACAAGATGGGGTTCTCGGTGAGGTACATCAGCACATCCTGGGGCTGCTGGCCTATGTCGGGTATCTGGGTGCCCGGCTCTATGCGCATGGCCTCCCAGATGATGCGGTGGGAATAGGGGAACTCCAGCGAGTAGCGCAGGAATACGCTTTGCATCTTGCGCATCACCATATTGAACTGATTCACCGTAAAGTCTTCGAATGCTACCGGGTTTAACGGCAAATCTGGGCAGTACCAGTAGCAGCTGGTGTAGGTAAAGGCATCTGAGCCGGTAAAGCCCTTTACCACACACAGCTTGCGGCAGCTGCGGTTCAGGATGCTGTCTTGCGTAGCGGGTAGGCTCATGCCCACAAAGGGGAGCGAAAACTCGTTGCCATACTGCCAGTACAGGGTGTCTTCGTGGGCGTATTTCAGGAATACTTTGTTGTATCTGCCCGAGAACCACAGGTAGTCCAGCGATCTGGATTCGCCATAAAAGCAGATGTACATGTCTTCGGGGCTAAACTGAACTGTGCAGCTGTCTCCATGCATGCGGATCGGAACCGTGAGGTCCAGGGCCTCGTACTGTATCTGGTAGTGCACGGTGTGGCCTACGGCTTTGTGTACCGGCACAGCTGCCTGGCCTGCTACCGGCTCGGCAGGCTGGGCCCAGGCAGGCTGCACGCCTAGGCCTGATAATAGCCCCCACAGCACCAGCAAGGCCAGGCTGCCGCGCAGCAGCCCAGCTGGCTGGCCAGGGGCGCAGAAAGGAGGGTGGTTAATCCGTGTACACAAGGCATGCATGACCAGCGCGCATCTTCTCACAAGATCGGAATTTCCTGGACGCACTTCTACTTTTTTGCACAGCAATACCACCTGGGCAGACAAAATGACAGTTCGAACAGGCCGTACAACACCTGGCACGCATTATGCGTATTCCTTGTGTGGTGCGGTTTTGGGTTCCAGTTTTTTGGGCAGGGAACCGAGCAGGGCCAAGCACAGACTAGCAAGGCACGCGAACAGGCTCGGCCGCGTTTATTAAATAAATCAGGGAAGGCCACCGGCCAGAGAGCCCGATGAAATGACGGAAGGCAGGGCCTACACCACAGACTAAAGAGACGAAAGATGGAAAAGCCAACAGGAGTACCGATGGAAAGAAACACCTTTGATGCACTGGTGAAGCTGCTGGATGACACAGACCCCCGCGTGGCCCAGCATGTAGAAGCTGAGCTGATGAGCCTGGGCACAGCAGGCATAGCCCTGCTAGAGGAGGCGTGGGAAAGCACCCGGGACGAGCAGATCCAAAAACGGCTGGAAGAACTAATAGCCCGGATACAGACCGAACACAGTACGCGCGAGCTATACCAGTGGCGGCTGGATGGGGGTAGAGACCTGACAGAGGGCTGGCTGAAGCTCACACAAATACGCTACCCCACCCTGAATGAGCAGAAATACCAGAACGAGATAAAGAAGCTGGTCAGCAAAATATGGCTACAACTCAGCCCGGGCATGAACGACCTGGAGAAGCTATGCGTCATCAACCGGCAGCTGTACAATGTAGAGAAGTACATCGGCAACTTTAAGGAGCCAGAGAAGATTGAGAACGCCTTTCTGGGTCAGCTAATGGATACACGGAAGGGCAATAGCCTCTCCATGAGTGCCTTTTACTACATTGTATGCGCCGAGCTGGACATCCCCCTGCAGGTGGTAAACTTCCGGGGCTACTACGCACTGCGCTACATTAGCCGCACCAGCCATTTCTATATAGATGCGTACAACAAGGGTATGTTCTTCACCCCCCAACAGGTAGAGGACTTTCTGGCCAAGCTGAAGGCGGACACGAACGTGAACACCTATAAGCCGCTGAGCAACATCTACATCCTCATCCACCTGATCCAGAACCTCATCCAAAATCTGGACGAGCAGGAGCGCACCGAGGATGCCGAGGTGTACCGCCAGCTGCTAAAGGATATCGATATCCAGTGGGATAAAACGGATGGGCTAGACCTATAGCTAAGCAGTGCCGGGGTATCACACGGTGGATAGATTGTGCGGCTTGGTATGGTGGGGTACGGATGTGCTTACACCCTTTTGGGAACCCATGGAAAATCCGGGCAACGGCAAGCTTCGAAGGCGTCCATCCCGTGTAGTACACGGGCCACACGCAGTGGATCGTATAGTGGCACCATCCGCTCAGCGCAAATGCACCCGCCAGGGCCTGGCCAACAAGCATAAACTCGCAGGTGGCAACGTGTGACCAAAATACCGCACTCACGGTAATTGCCGCCAGCTAGGGCCAAATGGTGTATCTTTGCACCATGTCCGTACGAGTTCGTTTTGCCCCTAGCCCCACCGGCCCCCTGCACGTGGGGGGTGTGCGCACCGCGCTGTTCAACTACCTGTTTGCCCGCCACCACGGGGGCGAGTTCCTCCTCCGTATCGAGGATACGGACCAAACCCGCTATGTGCCCGGTGCCGAGGCATACATCCTGGAGGCACTGGCCTGGTGCGGCATTACGGCAGATTATGGCCCACACACACCCGAGGGGCCAGATGCCCCCTACCGCCAGAGTGAGCGCAAGCCCATGTATAGGCAGTATGCCGAGCAACTGGTGCAGGCGGGCTATGCCTACTACGCCTTCGACACCCCCGAGCAGCTGGAGCAAATGCGCGAAAATGCCAGCCAAGCCGGCATGAAAAACTGGCAGTACAACGCCATAACCCGCCAGAGCATGCAGAATAGCCTGACCCTGCCTGCCGACGAGGTGCAGCGCCGCCTGCAGGCCGGAGACCACTACGTGGTGCGCATGGCCATGCCCCGCCACGAGGAGATCCGCTTTGAAGACGCTGTGCGCGGCTGGGTAACCGTGCAGACCAACCAGATAGATGACAAGGTGCTGATGAAGGCCGACGGCATGCCCACCTACCACCTGGCCAATGTGGTAGACGACCACCTGATGCGCATAACCCACGTAATACGGGGTGAGGAGTGGCTGCCCAGTGCCCCCCTGCACGTGTATATGTACCAGTGTTTCGGCTGGCAGCGCCCCATTTTTGCCCACTTGCCCCTGCTACTCAGCCCCGATGGAAAGGGTAAGCTGAGTAAGCGCGATGGAGACAAGCACGGCTTCCCCATCTTCCCGCTAGACTGGCGAAACCCCGAGACCGGCGAGACCGCCAAGGGCTACCGCGAGGCCGGCTACCTGCCCGAGGCGTTCATAAACTTCCTGGCCCTACTGGGCTGGCACCCTAGCGACGACCGAGAAATCTTCAGCATGAAAGAACTGATTGAGCTTTTCTCGCTCGAGCGGGTGGGGAAGAGCGGCGTGAAGTTTGACAAAGCAAAGAGCGTATGGTTCAATGCCACCTATCTGCGCCAGCAGGCACCCGAGGCCCTACTACCCCTGCTGAAACAGCAGCTGGCGGCCGAGGGGCTACCCAGCCCCACCGATGAGCTGCTGCTGGCACTGCTACCCGGCCTGCAAGAGCGAGCCGAGTACCTGACAGACCTGGCCCCGCTGGCACGCCCCTATGTGCAGGCACCCGCTGTGTATGATGCCGAGCTGATAGCCAGCAAATGGAAGCCCGAAGCCAGCCCCTTCCTAGCCGGACTGCTGCCTAGCCTGGAGGCACATGCCGACTGGACAGAGCCCAGCCTGGAGGCCCTGGTAAAGGAGGCCATAGCACAGGCGGGCCTGGGCCTGGGCAAGGTAATGCCCGCCCTGCGCATAGCCCTCACCAACACCACTCAGGGGCCGGAGTTGTTCCGCATATTCGAGCTACTGGGTAAGGACGAAACGCTGAGGCGGCTGCGCCACGCCCTAAGTGCTGTGGCCGTGTAGAGCAGCCTGTCGTTCCCCCCCACCGGGGCTGGGGGAACGCCACTTTGATCCTATGGAGACACTACGCGCCCATATAGAGCAGCAAGTATCCTTTACCGCTGCAGACTGGGACATTCTGCAGCCCTACCTGAAGCGGCGCACCTACCTGAAGCGGCAATACCTGCTACAGGCAGGCGATGTATGCCAGTACGAATCATTCATTGTGCGGGGCTGCATGCGGGCTTTCCAGGTGGATGCAAGGGGGCATGAGGCCGTGCTACAGTTCGGCATAGAAAACTGGTGGATTGCCGACCTGAACAGCTATCTAACAGGTGAGCCTGCACGCTTTCATGTAGAAGTGCTAGAGGATAGCGAGGTGATACAGATAGACCGTACCGACCTGGAAACCATATATACCCGCATACCGGTGCTGGAGAGCTACTTCCGGCGGCTATTTCAAAAAGGGTTTGCGGCTGCCCAGCTCCGCCTTATCGATATGATTACCCACAGTGCGCTGGACCGCTACCAGCAGTTTCTGCGGCAGTACCCCACACTCAGCCAGCGTATCCCACAGCGGCACATAGCGGCTTACCTGGGCATCACCCCCGAGCACCTGAGTAAAATCCGCCAGCAGCTACGTAGTTAGGGGAGCACGCCCCCCATGTGGGATTTTCGCAAGGACGATATTGAAACGGTAAGCTACTGTTCGCGATAGTTGCCCCCCGCCAGGGCCTGGGCCAAAGATAGGTTTAGGAGTTTTATTAATCCACGTTAATGTGTGGGGGTGCAGGCCGCTGCATCTTTGTATCATCACATTTTACTTAAATTCTAAAAAGTCATGAGTACGATCAAAGAAAAAGTAGCCCAGCTAAACCAGATGATCCTAGGCGGCCAGATCATGGAAGCCTTCGAGCAGTTTTACCACCCTGAGGTAAGGATGCAGGAGAACGATGCCCCCATAGTAGAAGGAAAGGATGCAAACCGTGAGCGCGAGAAGGACTTTGTTTCCAAGATTATCGAGTTCCGTGGAGCCGAGGTGAAAGAGGTAGCCGTAGGCCCCGAAAGCAGCATGGTTGTTTGGCACTACGACTTTACCCATGCCGACTATGGCGTGCGAAATTACACCCAGGTATGCCTACAGGACTGGAAGGATGGCCGGATCATTAGCGAGCGGTTTATCTATGTAAACTAAGGCCTGTAAGCTTGCCCTTTCATCTTCATCTAGCATTCAGGGCCCTGTATTGCTGATATATACCATACAGTGTGTGTATAACGCCCCTATTCCGGTTCGGAAGGGGCTTTTTTTGCCGTTTCTCCCCCCATTTTAGAGCCATTATGTAAGCTTATACCCAAATTTAGGGGAGAAAAATCGGGGATAGCCCTGATTTTCAATGGTGTATAGAGCATTATGAATAGGGAAACACAGGGCGCTTGGACGTACTTTCCATATTAAAAATGTCAAATTCATAAATTTCTAGGCCCTATTGCTTAACAATATCTTTGTCAATCTTAGCATAATTCTGAATGAGGTACTTGGATTATAAATCTGATTGACAGTACCTGTAATGGATAAATTTTCTTTCGGACTATAAAATGCCAATGCTCCAGATAGTCCCGAGTGTCCAATAAAATAGGGCATTGTTCGAAATGGGTCAAATAAAATTGGAAGTTGAAATTTTTGCAAGCCAACCCCCGATTTAATCGGGAAGAAAATTGAATTCCACTGCTGTAGCTCTTCTATGTATGAACGTGGAAACAACTCCCCATTAAAGAATGACCTAAGAAATATTAATAGCTCTTTAGAGGTAGATACGATCCCCCCGTCTGGGCCGAAGGAGCTCATTTCCTTGAATATACGCAGAATGTTTGACTTATAGTAGAAAGGTATGGGAGTCAGATCTGTTTCATCGGTGTACAAGTAAGTTTGGGTTAGCTCAAGCGGATTAAAAATAATTTCTTGACAGCTATGTTCGAAACTACTTCCTGTTATTTCCTCTATTATAGCAGACAAAAGTTGAAAATTTGTATCTGAGTAATGAGCCATTTTTCTCTTTCCAGGAGCAAATTTTTGCCTCATTTCCTTTGATCTCTCTATTGCCTCCTCTCTTGTCCAGCTCTGATCATTCCCCTTCTTTAGCTCACTTTCCAGACAGTATCCTGTGCTCATTTTCCCCTGGAAATAATCTGGTATTCCGGATGTATGTGCGAGCAGGTTTCTTATGCTGATTTCGGGCACATAATTACACCCATTCATTGTGTGTAAGTTCAGCAGCATGTCTGCACTCAGGATATTTTGTATTTTTTGTTCTAACTCAAGCCGACCCTTGAACCTTAAATTTAGAATGATGGCCAGGGTAAATAGTTTGGTTACGCTGGCTACAAAAAAAGACGTATTGCTATTAAGATTGCCTGATTGCCCCAGCCATGTTTCTCCAGCATGATCTATGGCAAAGGAGGTTCCAAAAACATGCGGAGCACCTGTGGCTTTGTCCAGAACGGCCTGTAGGAGGGCTTCCTTTTTGCTATTCATAACATAAAAAGGCTATCCTCTGGCAGAAACAGTCTGGGAGATGTACGGCATAACTACCAATTCAATGAGATCTCAGACGTCAGTTCATAGTCATCCGCATGAGATGCTTTCAGGTTCAGCTCTGCTATCTCGCTTAGCAGACCGAACACCTGCTGCGGGTCCTCAGCTTCCACCAGGCGCGTGCGCCAGGGCTTGAAGTGCGCCAGGCCTTTGAAGTAGTTGGCATAGTGGCGGCGCATTTCATACAGGCCCACACGTTCCCCCTTCCAGCGCAGGCTTTGTTCCAGGTGGGTGCGCACCACGGCCACCCGCTCGGCCAGGCTGGGGGGGGGCAGTAGCTGGCCGGTGGCCAGGTAGTGCTTGATCTCGCGAAAAATCCAGGGGTAGCCTATGGCCGCGCGGCCTATCATCAGCCCATCGGGCCCATACTGCTGCAGATACTGCTGTGCCTTCTGCGGGCTGTCTATGTCGCCATTGCCAAAAATGGGGATCTCTATATCGGGGTGCTGCTTCACCCGCTGGATCCAGCTCCAGTCGGCTGTGCCCTTATACATCTGGGCCCGTGTACGGGCGTGGATACTCAAGGCCTGTATACCCGCATCCTGCAGGCGCAGGGCTACCTCTACAATACGTATGGAGTCTTGGTCCCAGCCCAGACGCGTCTTTACGGTTACAGGCAGCGCTGTGGAACGCACGATCTCGCGCGTCAGGGCCTCCATCTTCTCCGGCTCCCTCAGTATGGCGGCCCCAGCCCCCTTACACACCACCTTCTTCACCGGGCAGCCAAAGTTGATGTCAATTATGTCTGGCTGTGTTTTTTCTACAATGGCCGTGGCCTCTCGCATGCTTTCCAGCTCGGCACCAAATATCTGTATGCCCACGGGGCGCTCTTGCTCATAGATGTCCAGCTTCTGCAAGCTCTTGGCGGCATCGCGTATCAACCCCTCGCTACTGATAAACTCGGTGTACAACAAGTCTGCCCCCTGCTGCTTGCACACGGCACGAAAGGGTGGGTCGCTCACATCCTCCATGGGGGCCAGCAGCAGCGGCTGTGGCGGCAGCTGTACGGGGCCTATCTGTACCGGCTTCATACCACAAAGATACGGCAGAATGCAGTACTCATAGGGCTGGCATGCCCATGCAAGAAATAAGCTGGCATAAGATGGTACTGCTTATCACACACGAATCAACGCATAGACACTTGCGTGCCAACTTACGCCAAACTCATGACACTATCTCCCCCCTTAGCCGGACTATGTTGCTGTGGCTCCGTATTGTCGGACACGCAGGTTAGGTGCGCACTACGAGCGCGCCATTCGCTTCAGCACCTTGAACTCCTTATCCAGCTTGGCCCTTTTCTTTTCAGCCTGCTCTATTTTCTGCTGGATATCGGCCCGCAGTGGGTCGCCCTTCTTGCCTTTGGCAATAAAGAGGATATTGTTTTGATACTGCTGGATCTCCTCCTCCAGTTCGCGTAACAGGCGGCTCATGCGCTTGTATTCTCGGTCGAGTGCCTCTTCACCCTGGTCGTTTCGGATGGAGAGAAACTTGCTTTCTTGCTGGATTTTAGCAAGCTGGCTAGCATCTTCCACTACTAGACTCAGGTATTGATTCCAGGCAGCCTGCCACTTGGCGGCCATTTTGCCTGCTGCTCTTCGTGGCACGTCGCCTATAGCAGCGTAGGCCTTCTGTATATCCTCTGCCGCCAGTCGTAGCACTGCTTTGGTGGCCTCGTCCATATTTTCGGGCTGCTGTGTCAGCAGGGCCTCCAGTTTGGCCAGTTCTGCCGTCTTTCGTTCCAGGTTCTGCTCCTCCTGCTCCAGGGCGGCCTTGTGTCGGTTTTTCAGGCGTGTGAAGAAGGTGTCGCAGGCATGCCGAAACCTTTTCTGCGGTTTGCGCGCCTCCTTATAGGTGTCGGGGCCGGTCTGCTTCCAGTCGTGCTGTAGTTTTTTCAGGGTCTCTATTGTCGGCTCCCAGTCTTCACTGTCCTTTAGGGCATCGGCCTGCGTTGCCAGCTCTTCCTTGCGCTTCACCAGCTCCGCCCGTTTATCGTCTATGGACTTATAGAAAGTGCTTTTGGCATCAAAGAAGGCATTTACCTCCTTCTTGAAGCGGCGATTCAGCTCGGCATTTACTTCCTTGGGGGCTGGGCCATGGGCAAACCACTGCTCTTGCAGGGCCTTCAGCTCTTCGGTAGCCTGCTGCCAGGCGGTAGCATCCTCGCTGCTGAAGTGGGCATAAAGCTGCACCTGCTCCAGCATTTGCGCTTTCAGGTCCTGGTTGTGCTCCCGCAGTTCGTCTCGGGTAGTATAGAAGCGGCGGCGGGCTTCGTAAAACTGGTTGTTAGCAGCCTTGAACGCCTCCCATACAGGTTCAGACTCCTTCCGGGGTACAGGGCCAAGGGCCTTCCATTCTGCGTGCAGTGCGTTCACGCGGTCGGTTCTGGTGCTCCAGTAGGTAGGGTCCAGGGCTTGCTCGTCTGTGGGCTTGCCTAGCTGCTGCAGCGTTTGTATAAGGGCCTGCTTCTGCTCCAGGTTCACCCGGCGGTCCTGGTCTACCAGTTCCATATAGTTGCTGCGCAGGCTGTAGAACTGGTCTAACAGGGCCTTGTAGCTCTCGTTTATTTCCTCGGCCTTGAATGGGACTACGGGGCCAAGGGCTTTCCATTTCTGCTGGATGGCCTGCACCTCCTTGCTCATGCGGGCATCTTCCTTTAGCACCAGGGCACGCAATTCGGCTAGCAGGGCTTCCTTCTGGACGGTGCTTTCCTCACGCGATTTCCGGTCGGTTTCTTCAAAACTCCCTTTTGCCTTATTGAAGGTACCCATGGCCTCGCTAAAGCGGAAGCTGAGATCCGACACCTCTTGTTTTTCTGCCTGTCCGGCCTTGTCTTCGGGGCTTACCTCCTTCAGGCGCGCCAGCTCGGCGGCATAGCGGGTGTCAAACTGCTTCTTCAGTTGGCCCGCGTGGCGCACCCGGTTCCGGCTGAGGGGTTCTCCTGCTATTACCTCCATAAGCAGGCCGAGTTCCTTCAGGCTGCTCTGTGCAATGGCTTCGCCGAAGTCTTTGCTATTGAGCGAAAGCGTGCTGATGAGTACGGCGCGAAACTGGCGCTCGCCCTCGCGCTTCATGCGCAGGCGCTCTTTCTCTTCTGCCGCTTCCCCATCCTCGGCCTCATCTGGCTCTTGGGCCACGGCTTGTTGGGCTTGCCCAGCCAGGGGTTGGGTCGGCATTGCCTCCGGGCCTTGTTCCCCATCCTTGGCCAAGGGCGCTACTGGCACGCCTGCCTCTTCCTGCTCTTCGTGCGCACCCACCTTCGGGTCTACCACTTCTTCTTGCTTCTCAGCCATCAGTTCACAACTTCGTCTACCTTTCACAAATATAGCCAAATCAGTACGGATTTGTCCACTTCGCCACCTCCTGTGCCGTAATGGGTGGCAGTTTTTCGTCTTGCCTGGCGCCGATGGCCTGCAGGCGCTCGAATAGTAACTGCGGATCCTGGGCCTTTAGATCCTCATAGGTGTTCACATCCAACGCGTGCAGCAGCTTTACCCAGGCAAAGGGGATATGCAGATTCTCGGCAAACTCCAGGTTAATGGGCGTGTGATGATCGCGCTGCGGGCGCATTTGTGGGAAAAAGAGCACGTCCTGTATGCTTGCACTATTTGTCAGGATCATGGCCAGGCGGTCTATGCCCATGCCCAGGCCTGCAGTGGGGGGCATTCCATACTCCAGCGCACGCAGGAAGTCTTCGTCCAGCATCATAGCCTCCTCGTCTCCCAGATCCCGCAGCAGCAGTTGCTTCTCAAAACGCTCGCGCTGATCTATGGGGTCGTTCAGCTCGCTGTAGGCATTACACACCTCCTTACCGTTGCAGATCAGTTCAAAGCGCTCCACCAAACCCGCCTCTGTGCGGTGTTTCTTGGCCAGGGGGCTCATTTCTATGGGATAGTCCATAATAAAGGTGGGCTGGATCAGCAGGGGTTCCACCTTTTCGCCAAAAATTTCATCAATCAGCTTGGCGCGATCCTTGGCTTCACTTACGTCTACGCCCATCTGCTCGGCTGCCTGGCGCATGTGAGCCTCATCCAGGTGGCGGATGTCCACCCCCGTGTATTGCTGGATGGCATCGTATAGGCTAAGGCGCTGAAAGGCAGGGCCAAAATCGATGACGTGATCGCCCACGGGCAGGGCCGTCTTGCCATGTATGGCCAGGGCCGCCTGCCGGATCATATCCTCTGCCAGGTCCATCATCCACAGGTAGTCTTTGTAGGCCACATATAGCTCCACCTGGGTAAACTCGGGGTTGTGAAAGCGGCTCATCCCCTCGTTCCGAAAGTCTTTGGCAAACTCAAAAACCCCGTCGTAGCCCCCTACAATTAAGCGCTTTAGGTACAGCTCGTTCGCGATCCGCAGGTAGAGCTTCATATCCAGCGTATTGTGGTGCGTTACGAACGGACGGGCATAGGCCCCCCCATACAGGGGCTGCAGGATGGGTGTCTCCACCTCCAGGTAGCCCCGGTCTACCAGAAAGCTGCGCAAGGCCTGTATCATCTGGCTACGCTGCACAAAGGTGTCGCGCACACGGGGGTTTACCACCAGGTCCACATAGCGCATACGGTAGCGCTGCTCGGGGTCGGTAAAGGCATCGTACACCACACCGTCCTTCTCCTTGGGCAGGGGCAGGGGGCGCAGGGTCTTGCTCAGTATCCGGAACGACTGTACGTGCAGCGTAGTCTCGCCCGTCTGGGTACGGAAGGCATAGCCCTCTACGCCTATAAAGTCGCCCAGCGATAGCTGCTTCTTATAGATATCATTATACAGATCCTTATTCTCGCCCGGGCACAGCTCATCGCGGTTAAAATACAGCTGTATCCGCCCCTGGCTATCCTGTAGCACCGAGAAGCTGGCCTTGCCCATAATGCGCTTAGCCATTACCCGCCCCGCCAGGCGCACCTGCTGGTAGGCCTCGGGCTGCTCGGGATCAAAGTTCTTCAGAATATCTGTGCTGTGGTGGCTTACCGGAAAAGCCTCATTGGGATAGGGATTAATGCCCTGATTGCGCAGATACTGCACCTCCTCTCGGCGGATCTTCTCCTGCTCGCTCAGGTGGGGGGCTATATTGGGGGTATCGGTAGTTTGAGACATGCTACGATCTGGAACGCTGTAATACAATACGAAATCCGAGGGGGGAGGGGCAAAAATAGCGGGCAATGTGCTTAGTCCGTACAATCAGCCGGGTGCGGGTACCGTCGTGTCGGTATCTGCGGGTATCTGCTATTTGTCATTCCGCACCGCCGAAGACGAAAAACTGGCTCTACCCGCAAATGTAGCGCTATTTGGCAAAAGGCGGGCCGCCCTACGGGTTCTTTTGTTTCGGTTTTTGGGTTTGGCCTTTGTATTTTGCCAGCCAGATTCCAATTGATGCAACTCCCTGAAGTCATGCCCACCAAAACTGCCAAGCACGCCCCCCCCCTACCCGCCCACTATGCCGAGCTGCTGGAGCAGCTGCAGCACAAACAGGCCGAAGTAGCCCTGGGTGGAGGTGCCCAGGCGATAAAAAAGCACAAGGAAAAAGGGAAATGGACCGCCCGCGAGCGGATAGACTACCTGCTGGACGAGCCGGAAACGGCACTGGAGGTGGGCGAGCTGGCCGCAGACGGCATGTATGCCGAGGAAGGCGGATGCCCCTCGGCAGGTGTGGTGGTCAAGATCGGGCAGGTGCAGGGCCGCTGGGTGGTCATTGTGGCAAACGATGCCACCGTGAAAGCCGGAGCCTGGTTCCCCATGACAGGCAAGAAGAACCTGCGTGCCCAAGAGATAGCCATGGAAAACCGCCTGCCCATCCTGTATCTGGTAGACAGCGCGGGGGTGTACCTGCCCATGCAGGACGAGATATTTCCGGACAAGGAGCACTTTGGCCGCATTTTCCGCAACAACGCACGCATGAGCAGCATGGGCATCCCCCAGCTGGCCGCCATCATGGGCCCGTGTGTGGCCGGAGGGGCCTATCTGCCTATCATGAGCGATGAAGCCCTGATTGTAGACGGAACAGGCTCCGTATTCCTGGCTGGTAGCTACCTGGTAAAGAGCGCCATAGGCGAAGAGGTAGACAACGAGACCCTGGGCGGGGCCACCACCCACACCGAGATAAGCGGGGTGGTAGACTACAAGGTAAAAGACGACCAGGAGGCCCTGGACACCCTGAAGAACCTGGTGGGCAAGATGGGCGCCACGCCCACAGCCGGCTTTAGCCGTACAGAAGCCCGGCCACCGGCGGT
Source organism: Bacteroidota bacterium (assembly GCA_021300195.1). Lineage (NCBI taxonomy): Bacteria > Pseudomonadati > Bacteroidota > Bacteroidota bacterium. The sequence continues at coordinate 119,751 of JAJTIE010000003.1, forward strand.
ACCCGCAGAGCGGGTGTTCGACCTACTGCCCACAGACCGGGCCAAACCCTACGACACCCACGAGCTGCTACAGTGCCTGGTGGATGCCGACAGCTGGGAAGAATACAAGGCTGGCTATGGCCAGACCATCCTGACCGGCTATGCACGCATAGAGGGCTGGGCGGTAGGCATTGTAGCAAACCAGCGAAAAATTGTGAAAACGGCCAAAGGCGAGATGCAGTTTGGTGGCGTAATCTATAGCGACAGTGCCGATAAGGCCGCCCGCTTTGTGATGAACTGCAACCAGAAGCGCATTCCGCTGGTCTTTCTGCACGATGCCACCGGCTTTATGGTGGGTAGCCGCAGCGAGCACGGCGGAATCATCAAGGATGGGGCTAAAATGGTGAATGCCGTGGCCAATAGCGTGGTGCCCAAGTTCAGCATTGTCGTGGGCAATAGCTACGGGGCTGCCAACTATGCCATGTGCGGCAAGGCCTACGATCCCCGCCTGATCTATGCCTGGCCTACGGCCCAGATAGCCGTAATGGGCGGTATGCAGGCCGCTAAAACCCTGCTGCAGATACAGGTAGCAGCCCTGAAAAAGAAAGGCGAAACCATTACCCCGGAAACCGAGCAGGAACTGCTACAAAAGATAAGCCGCGCCTACGAGGCACAGACCAGCCCCTACTACGCCGCCGCCCGCCTGTGGGTAGACGGCATCATAGACCCACGCGCCACACGCCACCACCTGAGCGTAGGCATAGCCCTGGCCAACCAGAACCCGGATATACCACCCTACAGTACGGGTGTGATACAAACCTAGCCCCTAGCCGGGCCCGGCAAGGGCACAACCCCCAAACAGCGGGCTGGATGGGGCCTGCACGGCAAGCCCGGGGCCTTGAAAACCCCCGGGTTTATGCGCATATTTGTTCAGGATCGACACCCCCGGGCAGAGCGGCCTGCGCGCCTGCCGTACATCGTTCAAGATATACCCTCGTGCCCCTTACCCTCTACAAAGCCAGTGCCGGCAGTGGAAAAACCTACACCCTGGCACTCAGATGGCTACAGCTGGCCCTACAGTACCCAGATGCCTGGCAGCACATTCTCGCCATTACTTTTACCAAAAAAGCCACGGCCGAGATAAAGACCCGACTGCTACGTGTTGTTACCCTGGTGGCCTACCACCAGGAGCCCGACCGGCTGGCCCGCCTGCTAGACAGACCTGCAGCCGAAGCCGAAAGCCTGAGGAAAGAGGCCGAAAGCCTGATACGCAAGCTGGAAATCCCGCCCCAGGCTCCCGGCGAAACACTGGCAGACCCGGGTAGAAGGCTGCTGCATGCCCTGCTACACCGCTACCATCGGCTAGGCGTTAGCACCATCGATAGCCTGTTTCAGCGCATCGTGTACGCCTACGAGCGCGAGCTGGGCCTGCCGCTGGGGCGCGAGGTGCTGATAGAGCTGGACCTGCTGGGCGAGCAGCTGGCCGATGAACTGCTACGCCAGCTGCTGCCTGCTACCCCCCTGCATGGCCGCCTACTCAGGTACGCCCTGCACCGCCTGGAGGAAAAAAAGAACTGGGAACTGCGCCACCAGCTGCTGGCACTCATCATGCGGCAGCTGGACAGCAAGGCGGTACCCTACCTGGAGCAGGTGCTGCCCCATGCCGCCCAGCTGCCCACCTATGTGCAGGCCAATGAGGCCCGCCTGGCCCAGCTAGAGGGCCAGCTGCAAGCCCTGGGCCAGCAGGGGCTGGCACGCTTGCAGGCGCATGGGCTGGAGGTTTCTCATTTCAGCTATGGCAAAAGTGGTGCCGCCCAGTGGTTTCACCGCCTCGCCCAGCAGCCCCTCCAGCTGGATGGGCATGAGGGCAGAGAACGGCTGAAGCAAGCCGTAGCGTGCGGAACGGCGGAAGGATTTTACGCCAAACAACAGACCAATGAGATCAGGCAGCGCATAGAGGCCGCCCTGGAAGATGGCCTGTACGACCTCTTTGCCCAGATGCTGGCGCTGCTGGAGGGGCACGTGCTGCGGGAATACCTCACCCGAAAGCACCTGCAGAAAGAGCTGTATGAGCTACAGCTACAGGTCGATATTGCCGAGTTTTGGAAAGCCTATAAAGCGCAAGCAGGCATCCAGCTGCTGGGCGATGCCGAACAGCAGATAGCCCGCATCCACGCCGAATCGGACCTGCCTATCCTGTACGAACGCCTGGGCGACCGCTACCGGCATATCCTGCTCGACGAGTTTCAGGATACCAGTGAGCAGCAGTGGGCCAACCTGCTGCCCCTGGCCGATGAGGCGCTGGGCAACCATGGCGTGGTGGTGGTGGTGGGCGATGTGAAGCAGAGCATCTACCGCTTCCGGGGCGGAGCCCCCCAGCTGCTGCAGCAGCAGCTGGGCCAAGACCTAGTGGCCTATGCGCCACAAACGATCTCCCTGAATGACAACTACCGCAGCGCCCGTGCCATCGTGCAGGTAAACAATGCACTCTGTAGGCACATACCCCAGTGTACCTACAGCAAGGCTGCTCCGGCTATCACCCAGCAGCTCTTGTCGGCCATCTATGGCAACGACGCAGCCCAAACGGCAAAGCTGGACCGAGCGGGCTATGTACACTGGAAGTTTTATCCCCTAAAGGAGGGAGAAAAGCAGGATAAAAAAGAAGCGAAAGGCGAGCGGAAGGAACAGATAGAGGCCGACTTTTTGAAACAGATACAGGCCCTGCTGGCAGCGGGCTGGCGGGGTAGCGACCTGCTGATTCTGGTAAGCAAGAACAAGGAGGCCAGCGCGGTGGTAGAGCTGCTGCACACGGCGGGCATACCGGTTTTTACCCCCGATGCCCTGCTGCTACAGCATGGGGCACAGGTGCGCCTGCTGCATGCGCTGCTAGCCTACACCCACACCCCCGCAGCCGTGCACCTGGCCGAGGCGCTGACTGCCCAGGCTGCCCTGCTGAGCCAGGCACCCGATCCGGCCCTGCTGGCCGCCCCAGTGGCAGCGCAACTGGTGGGCCTATCGCCAGGGCTGCCTGCGCTCCTGGCAGCCAACCTGCCCCCCTACACCCTGGCCATGCGGCTCTGTGCCCTGTTCGAAACCCTGGACCCCCAGCAGGATGCCTACCTGCAGCAGTATCTGCAGCTGCTGCACAGCCAACTGGGGCTACACGGGCAGCTAGCCCACTTTCTGCACTACTACGATACCGAAGGCAAGCACAAGAACAAGCTGAACCTGCCCGCCAGGCCAGAGGCCGTACAGGTGCTTACCATCCACAAGGCGAAGGGACTAGAGGCACCCGTGGTGCTGCTACCCTACGCAAACTGGGACTTCTTCGATAAATTGAGCAGCCAATCCAGCTGGGTGTCTCTTCCGCCCTCTTACGGTATTCCCTTCGCTATACCGGTGGAAGCCCAAACGAAGATAGAGCATACCGACCTGGCCGCGGCCTACGAAGAGGAAACCCTGGCTACGCTGCTAGACCAGCTGAACAAGCTGTATGTAGCCACTACACGCGCCGGCCAGCGCCTGTACGCATGGATAGAACTGCCCCAAGCAGCCGAAAAGAAAGGGAAGAAACAAAAAGAGCAGGAGCAAGCGAAAGAGCAAACTATATCCTCCAGCGGGGCACTGCTAGACCTGCTGAGCCGCCAGGAGCCCCTGGCGCAGGGCCGCAGCGAGCATGAGTTTGTGTGGGGCACTGCCGAGGCACCGCAGCGGGCAGAGGCACCCGGGGTGCCCGAGCACCCACAGCCCTACCCCATAGCCGGCAAGCAGCTGATGCCCCTACAGCAACCAACAGCAGGGGCAAACACAGAAGCCCGGCAACTGGGCGATGACCTGCACGCCGAGCTGGCCCGCCTGGCAAGCCTGCCCACCAGTGCCGTATCTGCGCCCGCCCGGGCGCTGTGGGCGCAGCTGTGGCAGCACCCAGCCCTGCAGCCCTACACCAGCTGGCGGCGGCTACCCGAGCAATGCCTGGGCTACCAGGGCCAGCTGCTACGGCCCGACCTGCTGTGCCAACAGGGTACACAGCTGGTGCTTATCGACTATAAGAGCGGGCAGCCCGATGCCGCGCACAGCCTACAGGTAGCCACCTACCGGGCTGCCCTACAGGCAGGTGGCCGGCAGGTAGTGGATGCTTTTCTGGTATACCTGGATGTGGGGCAGGCTAGGGTAACAGCGGTGCAGGCGGTGCCTGCTGCCCAGGGCTAGCCGGCGCGCCCACAGGCCTTCCTCCCTTATTCTGTGGCTGCAGGTGCGGGGCCGTGCGGATGCCATAGGGGGCGGTTACCCCACCATAGCGGCGGTACTGGCAGCGGGCTATGTGGCTGGGCAGGTTAGGCCGCTCCTCGGGGTACATGCGTATCAGTTGCTCCGTCATCCCTTTCTGGATGAAATGCTCAATCATCAGATCCTTGGTTTCGGCCTCACTCAGCAGCACCCGCTTAAATGTAACCTCGCCCTGCCGGTTGCGCCGCATGGCGGGGTCTACCGGCACAATCACGATGAGATTTCGCACCGCTGCCCGCTTCAGCTTTACAATGCGTTTCTTGCTGCTGTCGGCATCTGCCCAGCGTACCATGCGCTTTATGCGCTTGTCTATCACATAGTCTGCTATCATTACGGTTCCGTAGTCTTCGGTCTTTACCATCTGCCCGGCCGACAGGGAGGAGACTACGTTGCTCAGCTTACAGTTCTTCTTGTGGTTGCGCATCAGCATCTGCATCTGGTAGGCAGCGCGCTCCAGGTTGGTCGTGCGTTTCATACTGGGGTCGCAGGGCACACGGTACTTGTGCAGCGGGGTGTGCTTTATCTTCAGGTGGCCACAGGTAGTGCCATCCAGGCTGCGGTGCCGTATCCGCAGCTGGCGGCAGGCGGTGCCATCCAGGCTCTGGTGGCGTATACGCAGGCGGCTGCACGCAGTGCCATCCAGGCTGCGGTGCTGTATCCGCAGACGTCGGCAGGCGGTGCCATCCAGGCTCTGATGTCGTATGCGCAGGTGGCCACAGGTAGTACCATCCAGGCTGCGGTGCTGTATCCGCATACGTCGGCAGGCGGTGCCGTCCAGGCTCTGATGGCGTATACGCAGGCGGCTGCACGTAGTGCCATCCACCATACGGTGCTGTATCCGCAGCTGGCGGCAGGCGGTGCCGTCCAGACCCTGGTGGCGCACAGCCCGGCGAAGGCAGGCGGCACCATCCACCGTGCGGTGCTGTATCCGCAGCCGGCGGCCCGTGTAGCCCATGGCAGCCTTGCTGGGCCACGGCCTGCGCTTTTTTGCCCACAGCTCGCCGCCATCCCGTAGGCTGTGCCGGGTGCGCGGGGTGTATGGCTTTGCATACAGCCCACCGGGGCGATGCCTTGGGCGGCGGGGTATCCGGGAAGCTGGCGGGCTGTCCCCTTTCCGCGGGGTGGCTTCGTCGGATGAGCCCCGGAGGTAGCCACCTGCGAGCAGTCGCATTCTTTGGGGAGGGCGATAAGCGGTGCGGGTGGCGGCTGGGGGGTAGGCCTGTGCTACAGCGAGCGAGCACTCCTGGGCCGCAGACTGACAGGCTGCCGCCTGCAGCAGAGATCCCAATGCCACGAGGGCCCAGAATGTGCGCACTCCTTGCATACAATCTTCACAAAACTAACAGAATGTGGGCGAAATGCCTGACAAAACAAGACAAAAAGCTGAAAATGAGACAAAAAGGAGGGTTTTTCAATGACTTATGTGTAGCACGCTACCCCACACGCTCGAGCTCATTCCCGCCTATGCGGTATTTGCACCTGCGCTAAAACCGGATGCCAATCACCACGACGTCATCCGTCTGCTCCATATCCCCGCGCCAGTGGCGCAGCTCAGCATCCAGCAGCAGCCGCTGGTACTCCATATCCTTATCGTGTATCTCCTGCAGGAAGGTCTGAAATCGCTTGCCCTGAAATCGCTTGTTGATCTCCTCGCCTATCTGGTCCGGATAACCATCGCTGTAGATGTACACCGTGTCTCCGGCTTCCATCTCAAGGGTATGGGTGGTGTAGGACGCTACCTCTTCGATCTGGTAGCCGCCTATGCCCTGTTTATCGCCCTTTATCTCCTCTATCTCGCCGTTTGCGCGCACAATCAGCAGGGGGCGGTTGGCACCGGCATATTGTAGCTTGCCGCGCTTGGTATCTACCTGCAGCAGGGCAATATCCAGCCCATCCTGGTTCTTTCTGCGTCCGGCCTCAGTGCTCTCCGTCTCCTGCTGTAGGGCTACACGCACCCGCAGGTTTAGGTGGTACAGGATCTCATCGGGCTTGAAGATGCCCTCCAGCTCTACAATCTGCCGCAGCAGGGTGTTGGCCATGATGGTCATAAATGCCCCGGGTATACCGTGGCCGGTGCAGTCTGCCGCAGCAATGATGGCCTTGCTGAGCCTGCGGCTAAACCAGTAGAAGTCGCCGGATACAATGTCCTTGGGCTTATAGTATACCAAGCTCTGGGGGAAAGTCTTTTTAATACCCTCCAAGCTGGGCAAAAAAGCATCCTGTATGCGCCGTGCGTAGTTTATACTGGAGATGATGTCATCATTTTTCTGGCGAATCAACTCGTGGCTGCGCTCTATCTCCTCCTTCTGTGCCTTTACTTCGCGGGTACGCTCCTCCACCTTAGCCTCCATGTAGGAGTAGAGTTGTGCATTCTGTATGGCTATAGCGGCCGGGGCAGTAAGCAGGCGGAGTAGTTCCAAGCTTTCGTTACTAAAGGCGTGGGTCTTCTCGCTGTTTTCCAGGTAGAGGATGCCATAGAGCTTGCCCTGATAAATCAGCGGCGTGCAGAGTATGCTTCGGCAGAGATTTTTTCGTATGTAGGGATGACTGAGGAAGTTACCTTCCTTCAAAGCATCGTGCAGGATAATGTTCTCGCGCGTGCGCACAACATATTCTACCACCGCAGGGCATACCGGGCTGAAGTCCGATATCTCCGCCCGCCCGGTTTGGGTAGCATGTTCGGTGGGGGTGCCGCTTGCCTCTATGAATATTCGTCCATCTGCGTCCTCCATCAGGATATAACCCTTGCGGGCATCGGCATTTTCTACCACCAGGCGCATGAGCTTGTGTAGCAGCTTGTGCAGCTGTATCTCTCCTGTGATGCTCATACTGGCCCGGTGGAGCTCGGTTAGGATCCGGGCTTTTTGGGTTACCTCCTGCTGCTGGAGATAGAAGCGACTAGCCTCACGCAGGCCGAGCCCAAAAGTGATTTCGTCCAGCGGACGGTAGAAGATACGAAAGATCTTGGCAGCCTCCACCTCGTCTGCATCCAGGTTCTCGGGCCCGTCAGTTATCAGGATGCGTAGCCCATGCGGCCATTTTTCATAAGCCCGCCGCAAGTGGCGGACAGCCAACTGGTCGTTCCCGTCGCTGGACACAATGGTCATGGCAATTTCCACCCCCTCCAGCACCATTCGGTCCAGCCGGCGCAGCAGGTCGTCTGCATCTGCCGCCACTATCAGTTCATAGGCCTGCACTACGCCACCAAATAGGCCCCGCACCCGGCCCAGGCTGACACGGTCTGGCTCTACCAGCAGTATTACTGGCTTTATGATATCCGGATGATCCTCCAAGGCTTAAACTAAATAGGCGAGCACCGAAAGCAACTACGCAAGGTACGCATAAGCGTTACAGACGCAATTGAGAAAAGATAAAACCAAGAGAAGTAATCGTGCTAGCGGCTCTAACCAAATATTAGGCATATTTGTACCCGGACGCGGCCGTATCAAGCTACAAGGGCCGTGGCGGTGTGTATTTGCTGTATATGAGCGCAAACGAAACCCTTATTCACCCTACCGCGCTGGTAGACCCTGGAGCCCGGATCGGCAAGAACGTGCGGATAGGTCCGTTCACAATCATCCACCGCAACGTGGAGTTGGGCGACAATACGGTAGTGGGCTCGCACTGCGAGCTAGGCCACCCCTCGCACGACCCAGCCTACTCGGGGCCTCTGGTTATTGGGGCAAATAGCCTCATTCGCTCCTATAGCATGTTTTACGAGGGATCAACCTTTGGAGAAGGGCTGATAACGGGA